>JBNGDT010000008.1:27858-28171 GCA_049975305.1 Bacteroidales bacterium
GAATAAAGGTTTCTGCCTGTCCCGAAGTGGGCAGGTTTAGTTAATTGGATGATTCATAATTACGTAGAGGTTATTGCTGCAAAATACATCTCTCAATAGACAAGAGCTTTAAGTTACGGAGCTACGCACCTATAAGAATTGCTACGACATATTTGTAGAACTGCCCTTTATTGATTCTGCATTGAAGCGAGTAGGTTTAATACGTGTGTGGAAGCTATGGTATGTTTCTTTTGTCCTGATAGTTCCTTAATTTTATTAAGGGCATCTCTAAAAACCTCTGTTAATATATTTCGTTGATTGTTAATAACTTAAT
>JBNGDT010000009.1:0-26697 GCA_049975305.1 Bacteroidales bacterium
GGAATTAGCTATAAAAATGAATTTAGGTATAACATTAAGTAATCATATTTTTTTATGATATTTATAATGTATATATTTACACGCTCAAAATAACAGTATAAGCGTGAGTAAAAACCTGGTTATCATACCAACGTATAATGAGAAAAAAAATACTGAAGCCATTATCAGGAAGGTGCTTTCATTGACAACTCCTTTTCATGTACTGGTAGTGGATGACGGATCTCCTGACGGTACTGCAGATGTAGTAAAAGCATTGCAACAAGAATTTGCTTCCGAAGCACATTTGATGGAACGCAAGGGAAAGCAGGGGCTCGGAACGGCATATATAGCCGGATTCAAATACGCCCTCAAAGAGGGATATGATTATATATGTGAAATGGATGCTGATTTTTCGCACAATCCGGAAGATTTGGTCAGGCTACAGGCTGAATGTGATGAAAAAGGTGCCGATGTAGCCATTGGGTCCAGGTACGTAACTGGTGTGAATGTGGTAAATTGGCCGATGGGAAGAGTATTGTTGTCATATTTTGCCTCCAAATATGTACGTTTTGTGACCGGGATGAAAGTACAGGATACCACGGCAGGGTTTGTGTGTTACCGCAGAAAAGTGTTGGAGGCCATTAACCTGGATAACATCAGAATGATAGGCTATGCGTTTCAAATTGAAATGAAATTTAAAGCCTGCCTGCTGGGTTTTGATGTACGTGAAATTCCCATTGTTTTTACCGAAAGAAAATACGGTACATCCAAAATGTCGGGTGGTATTTTTTCTGAAGCTGTGTTTGGTGTCATCGCAATGAAGTTTAAAGCCTTGTTCAACAAAAAAAAATATTTAAAATAATTTAAAATAATTTTGTTTGTTTATGAAATAATGTTTATATTTGCTCCTAATTTATTTAAAAACAAAAATGAATTACAAACCTAAAAATTAAATGTTATGAAAAAATTTACGCTTTTACCGGCAATGTTATGTATTGCTTCGTTTTCATTTGGTCAATTTACCAAAATGGAAAGTCTTCAGGCAGTAAAGCAGGGAGACATGAAAATTAACACAAATTTTGCACAAAATGGTGCCAAAGTTGACACTGACACATTATTTAACTTTGACCCTGCAACGGCCACTCTTACGGTGTATGGTTTTCCTGATCCTGCTAGTTGGGGATACTGGACAGGGCAAAATTATCTGTCATTCTCAAAATGTGCAGAAAAATTTACCGTTGCTGGAGCCGGAGAATTAAATGGGTTTATTTACATGCCTGCAGTTCTCTATGATGCTGGTTCAAACAGTGTTACTTTTAAGGTATGGGATGATAATGCTGGAGAACCTGGTACTGAGTTAGCCAGTGAAACTGTTGCCATTGCTGATATGATTAACCAGGCTTTTAATGATGTTACCTTTGCTTCTCCCGTTTCTATTACAGCGGGTGATTTTTACATTGGTTATGAAGTGGCCTACAATACACCCATGGATACTACATGTATGGCACAGACACAAACGTCAGCCAATGATTCCTACGTTTTTTATTATGGTGGAAGCTGGACAGATATGCCTACACTCACAGGTGGTGCTATTGAAGGTACAAACCTCGCCATTGGTGCCAGGGTAAACATCACTTATACTGATCCCGTTGCAGAAGTAAATCCAACAAGTTGGGCTGCCGGCGGTATTGAAATAGGTGCTTCTACAACTTCCCCTACAATTACTCTCACCAATATAGGTGTTGGGACCTTAACAGTATCATCCGCTACCGACTTGAGTGGCACACCATTTTCAACTACGTTTGTTGCAGGAGATGTCAACCTCGCTACGGGTGCCACTTATGACTTTACTTTTGATTTTAGCCCTACAACTGCTGGTGCTTACAATGAAACCTTTACCATTGAAACCAATGGCGGTACTGTGGAAGTTACTTTATCTGGTACTGGAAATAATCCCATTACCGGTGATATGGACGGTGGTTTTGAAACCAACGTAAATGACTTTGACCTTACCTTTACCGGATGGACACAGCATGATGAAGATGGAAGTGGTACTTATGGATTTAGCGGTATTAATTTTCCAAATAGTGGATATACTGGATCTTATATAGCGTTTAACCCTGCTACTACAGATCCCCCAATGACAACAGGAGCCATTTCGCCACATACAGGTGATCGTTTTGGTGCATGTTTTGCTGCTATCTCACCTCCGAACAATGACTGGTTGATTACTCCGCAGACTGAGGTGCTCAATGCAGGTGCTTCTGTTAACATGTGGGTAAAATCATATACTGATGATTATGGTTTAGAACGATATGAAGTATATGTTTCAAACTCAGGTACAGCAATTGGAGATTTTACTGAATTGACTGCAGGAACTCAGTTAGCTGATACATTGTGGACTGAAATTAACTACGATTTGTCATCTTATGTAGGAGACCAGGTATATATTGCAGTACGATGTGTTTCAGATGATGCTTTCATTTTCATGGTAGATGATATTGTGATTGATGTAGGCGTTAATGTATCTGATGCAGAAGTTGAAGAAATTTCTATCTATCCTAACCCTGCCAACAATGTTGTTACCGTTGCCAACGCTGAAAACGCTGATATAAGTATCGTCAACATGCTTGGGCAGAAAGTAGTATCACAAACTGCTACCAGCAGCCGTGAAACAGTAAACATTTCAGACCTCTCAAACGGTACGTATATCATCCGTATTGAAGATGGTAATGAAGTGATTACTCAAAAACTGAACGTGGTTAAATAAATATCAGAATCACATAAACATACAAAAAGCCGGAATAAATCCGGCTTTTTGTATGTTTACATTTTACAAAGATTGCAGAAATTAAAATGTGTGCTTACGTTAACGAAAAATATGTGCTATTATCCGTGTAAATCTGTGTAATCTGTGGCACACACAAAAGCTGTCGCAGACGGCCCATCTCTCTCCATCTCCATATCGTTCCTTCGTGCTATCATGCCATCACTCAATCACTCCATCTCACTGTCTCACCGCCTACTGATTACTAACCACCTTAACTTCCACCCGCCTGTTAAGTTGTCTACCTTCTTCAGTATCGTTGTTTGCAACTGGTTCCTTGTTTCCAAAACCATGGTATGTAAGCCGGGATGCATCAATGCCTGATTCAATTAAAAACTGATATACCGCTTCTGCCCGGGCAACACTTAATCGCTTGTTGTACCAGTTGCTGCCTATATTATCGGTATGGCCGCGGATTTCAATTTCCAATATCTTGTGTTTTTTGAGAAGCTGTGACAACTTTTCCAGTGAATGATATGAAGATGGCAACAGTTCGGATTGATTGAATGCAAAATATATTTTAGGTAATTCTATGGAAAATCCGGTGGTGGCATCTTTAAGGCTTTCAATGAGTTTGACATCCTCATTATCCAGGTCTCCTTTCCTGATCTGCCCTGAAATGCTGTTGTAATCGGGATTTCCTTTGTCGTTGTATCCGTTTTCACCGGATGAGCTGTTATCGTTTTTGGTTTTATCGCCCGTTGCGTTAGTATCCTGATCCCTAAGGCCATCAGAGGTTAAATTATCCTGATTTTGATTCCCGGAACTGGTATTTTCGTTTTGATTACGGGAGGAGCCACTATTTTCAGTTCCTGATGCCTCATCATTGTCCGATGTGCTATTATTACCGGAATCAGATGTTTCATTGTTTCCTGATGAATTTTCGGCACTGTCGTTTTCTTGGTCTGATTCATTATTGCCTGGAATGTTTCCGGCCTCAGCCAGCATTTCATCCTGATTCAATTGTTCAATGTAGTTATTGTAAGCCTCGAGGAAAGACTGCGAATTGTCATCCAGCCAATCATACCCCTGTGAAAGATTGTCCTGGCAGCCACACTCAAAAGAGTTTTCAATCTCGTATAGTTTGATATCGTCAATGTAATAATAGGCATACACAAAACTTGAATCTGCCAGCGTATCCGTGGACTTATAATAATGTGTTTTCACATTGGGACAAAAATTTCCAATCGTTAAAAATGATTCCCTCCCCCTGGCTCTGAAAACACCACACAACTCATGCCATTCACTTTTGTTGTTCATGATGTGACCAGGGGTGTTAAAAACCAGAGGTTCGGCATCCAATAAGCCTGCATCCCAGGATTTGAGTTTTTCCCGTGTAAAGCTTATCCCGAGTGCGTCAACAGCATAACTGGACCGGTCAGCCAGAGCATATTGTAACTTAAAACAATACATTTTTCTAAAATCAAGGGGTCGGTTCAATTCAATGGTGATGTATTCGCGGGATACTTTTCGTGGAGCGACACTGTCAATAAACACTTCCCGTAATATAAGCCCTATATATGCGTCTCCTTCATAAGCAGGCATGTGTCCGGCAAAATTATCAGGCACTCCGGCCATGCTATCACTACAGGCATGAAAATAATCAGGGGTGCCTTTGTTGGGATTAAGCCAGTGGGGAATCAACTCATTTACCGGCTCCTTTGTAAAATCTTCCGGACATACCCAGCCTCCTTCAAATCCCGCATTGGAAATCAGGTTTTGACCGTATAACATGAGTTCGAAAAGTATGAAAAATAGCAATAAATATGTCCGTTTATTTTTCATCATCGTTATTGGGAAGACAGTAGTCAATTTTGAATTACCGCACTTTGTTTCCGTTTACATTTTCAACACGTTATAATATAACATGTATAAAACCTGATTTATTTTATCAATTACGAATTTATGAAAAGTAAATGAAAAATCATCACTTTTAAACGAATATTTATTGGATAAGTGGAATAATCTGGCAATTACAAGTTCTTCATGTGTCTTTTCCGTTTGCTTTCATAAATATCCTTGATGTTGATGATGATGCCGGTTTCTTCCACACCTCCAAAATGGGGGTTTTCTACGGTGCCAAAATTCTGCATGCTTGGAGAAAGATTCATGTATGCATTGAATAATGGAGGAATGTTTTCTCCCAATGAACGTACTTTCCTGCTTAGGGTAGCATAATCTTTTTTGTAATTGTTCCCGACAAACATGTTGTTGTATTTATCCATGTCGATCCGGATAGGATTAAGAGCTTCAACCAGTTTGTCTTTATTGGGAAAATAAAGGTGGATGAAGGTGAGTATTAAATCCCGTGCCTGCTGGTCAAAATGTTTGTACATGGTGATTTTTCCAAAGAAATATTTCATATCCGGGTATTGTGCTACGAGAGCACCAAGTCCGTCCCATAAATTATCCAGAGCATACATGCCTTTTTTCCTGTTGTTGGTAAACTGATACTTTGGTTGTATGATAGACCTCCCCAATTCAATGGTATAGGGCAAATATTCTTCAATAAAAGTGGTGGAAAATTTGAATAAACGCTTTGTAGCCAGTTTTTCGTCCACATTATCCAATGCATCTTTACCACAAATGAAACGGTATGCCCCCACAATTTCCTTATCTTCAGGGTCCCAAACTATCAATTGTTGGTAAGGGGTGTCAGAAACATCAAATTTGTCAATATCCAAAGATTTTCCTGTACCACCTCCGGCTTCCCTGAACGTTATCTCACGAAGTCTCCCGAGTTCCCTCATGAGCATCTGGCCATTTTCATGCGTAAAAACATAAATTTCAGAATTCCCGAAATTGGATTTCCTTAGAAATTTATCTTTTGTAAGTTCGTTTTCAAGTAAATGCCGCTCAACCGGTGGTATTATTTTTTCCATATCATGTATTAAGCACAGTCTTTTTTAAAATTTAAACAAAATTAATAATTATTTTTTTGATTTCTATCACGCATGCGATATACTTTATTTTTTACAAACTCAGCCCATTCTTTATGTGTTTTAGTGTGGTCAAATGTTTTATAGGATATGGGTTTACCGAAATGTAAACAGATTGTCTTGCCTCTTTGTTTAAAAAGCTCGTTCGGTAAAAACATCATTTCAACATTGAACTTTATGTGAAGAAATTTACGCAATTTTGCCAGGTTATAAAAAAAATTGGAGTTTCTGCCCTCAATGTACACTGGAATCACATCACTCTTGTATTGAATGGCTTTGGTAACGAATGTTTTTTTCCATTCAAGGTCTTTTATTTCTCCTTTGATCTTTCGGGACACTAAGCCTGCAGGAAACATTAAAATTTGTGCGTCTGAAGCAAATGTGTCGTTCAGTAACTCAATGTTTTCCCTGTTTTGTCCGCCAAATTTATTTATGGGAATAAAGATTGATTCCATGGGTGTGAGATACATCAGCAGGTTATTTACAGGCACTTTTATGTTTTTGAAATGATTGCCTACAACGACCATAAATACATGACTTTCTGTTCCCCCCATGGGGTGATTGGCGGCAAAAATAAATTTCCCTTTTTCAGGTATGTTATTTTCACCGTGTGTTTTGATTTTAATGTCAAACTCGTCAAGAAATGCCTGCGACCAATCCAGCCCTTCTTTGTCATGATGCCGGCGTAAAAAAGCATTGATCTCATCCTGATGTACAATGCGTTTTAAAATGTTGACCACCACCTTCGGGACCTTGCGTTTTCCGGATTTGTTCCTGACAATTTGGTCAAGGTCAATCTGTAACATGTCATCTTGTTTGCTTTTTATTTCCATCGTTACTTTTTTGTTTGAAAACTAATCGGTCATTGAAACATACCCACATACCAGCTACATCTGTTATTTGCCTGCCTGCCACGTCTGGTGACAAGGCAGGCGGGGCAGTCAGAAGCTAATAGGCGGGGATAACATCAACTTACTCACACAGATTTTTCTGTGTTATTGTGATAAATGTCATCCAATGTTAAGCCTTATACAAAAATAACAAAAACCAAGTCATTTAATCTGTGATTATCTCTGAAATTTTATGCAAATTTTTGAAATCTGTGTTAATCTGTGGCATACATAGTGTATAGTGCTGTTAAAATAAACTTATATACATCAGTTTTCCCAATACATGTGAATGGTTTACAGAAAGAAAAATGCTGGGATAATAAAAAAAATTATCAACAAAATGGGGAAAAATGGAAAATATTGGAAAATATTGGGAAATTATTATTATTTTTACCTCTTGAATTTGGGAAATAAAATTTTTAGCGCATGTTTATTGGTGAACACATAGTAAAACTTGACAGTGCAGGACGTGTACTTTTCCCTTCTACATTAAAACGGCAGCTTGGCGGGCGTGAGCAGGAAGGCTTTGTTATCAAAGAAGACATTTTTGAGCCATGTCTGGTGTTGTATCCGATGTATGAATGGGAAAGGCAAAATAAAATTTTGCAGCAAAAATTAAATTCTTACAAGAGGGAACATAGCCGTTTTATACGCCAATTTTACAGTAGTACTGCTGAGATGTTCTTGGATTCCAGCAACCGATTGCTAATTCCCAAACGACTTATTATCAAGATCAATGCAAATAAGGAACTTGTGTTTGCAGGCCTGGATACAAAAATTGAAATCTGGCCGTATGAAACATGGAAAAACATGGAAACTGATGATGATTTTGGTTCACTCGCTGAAAAAATATTAGGTCAATCTGATAATACGATAACTGAAGAATGAGCTATCATGTTCCTGTATTATTAAAAAAAGCTGTGGATGCCATGAATATAAAACCGGATGGAAAATATGCCGACCTCACATATGGAGGTGGTGGGCATAGTCAGCTCATATTATCTCAGCTTAAAGATGGTACATTGATGGTTTTCGACCAGGACAAAGAAGCCCTGAAAAACATCCCCGATTCTAAAAACATCATTGCTGTTCATGCCAATTTCAGGTACATCAAACAGTTTATGAGGTATTATAAAATTGATTTGTTTGACGGCATCATAGCTGATTTGGGTGTATCATCCTGGCAAATCGATGAAAAAGAACGCGGTTTTAGTTTCCGTTTTGATGCTGATCTTGATATGCGGATGAATCCGGATGATGTGATAAAAGCAAAAGATGTTATTGACAATTACGATGAAGGCTATCTGACAAAGATATTTCGCAACTATGGTGAATTAAAAAATGCTGGACAAATTGCCCAAAGGATTGTGAAAGCAAGAAAAACAGGGCAAATAAAGACCACGGGAGATATAAAAGAATTACTGAGCCCTCTGGTTGCAAAACATACTGAACATAAGTTTTTTGCCAGGGTGTTTCAAGCCTTAAGGATAGAGGTAAACCATGAGACAGAGGTTTTGAAGGAATTTCTATCTGTGGTTCCGGAGGTATTAAAACCGGGAGGCAGGTTGGTGGTTTTATCGTATCATTCACTGGAAGACAGGTTGGTAAAAAATTTTATACGTGCCGGAAATCCCGATGGGAAAATAGAAAAAGACTTTTTTGGAAACATCATCAACCCAGTAAAGGCAATAACGAAAAAACCTGTGCAGGCGGATGAAAAAGAAATAGAAAAAAACCCACGTGCCAGAAGTGTTAAAATGCGAATTGCAGAAATGAAAAAACATGAGTAAAAAGCATTCACATACAAAGGATAAAAAACAAACGAAAAATATCAGAAGAAATTTGCAGGAAGTGTTGGATGGTAGCCTGCTTGCCAGGGAAAATGTAATTAAGCAGTTACCTTTTATTATTTTCCTGGCCTTGCTGGGATTGATATATATCACCAACAGGTATCATGCTGAAAAGGTGTTTGTGTTGACTGAGGAAACAAGAAAAGAAATCCGGGAATTAAGAAGTGAAAAGATATCTGTACAGTCTGAGTTGATGCGGAAATCAAGGCAGCAGGAAGTTTTAAAAATGCTCAAACAACAAAAGGTAGAACTGGGATATGCTCAAGAACCGCCTGTGAAAATCGTGTATGAACTTGATCAATGAAAACAGAAAAGAAACATATTGTTTTTCGTGTAAAGCTTGTTTATGCTTTCTTCTTTTTGCTTGGCTTGCTGGTTGTGGGGAAGTTGATTGCACTTCAAATTTTTACTGAGGAGGAAGAAATAGAATTGCTTAGCAAACAGGTTATACATGAAAGTGTAATTGAACCTTTCAGGGGAGATATACTGAGTAGAAATGGCAAGGTGTTAGCTACATCAGTACCATACTATGAGGTGGGTTGGGATCCGAATTGTCCGGGCATAACAGATCAGCTTTTTATTGAAAAAATTGATTCCCTGACTATTTGTTTGTCTGAGATTTTGGGAAAGCCTGTTGCTTATTATGACCATATTCTGCGACAAGGGCGTGATCAGGGAACTCGTTATGTCAGGTTAAGTTTTAATGCATCGTATGAACAGCTAAAAGCATTAAAGCAATGTCCAATTTTCAGAAAAGGCCGGTTTAAAGGTGGCTTTGTTTATTTTCAACATAGTGAGCGTGAATATCCTTATGGCATACTTGCACGGCGAACCATTGGAACCATTCGGAAAAACGGCCGTAAAGGGGTTGGTCTCGAAGATGCCTTTGATGAAGAACTGAGGGGAATTGAAGGTTTTGCCGTAAAACAAAAGGTAGCCGGAAACTTATGGATGCCTGTGAATGACGGCAATGAAATAGAACCTCAGGATGGAATGGATTTGATTACTACCATTGATGTCAGAATACAAGACGTTGCTGAAACAGCTCTGGAAAGACGGTTGCGATTTCATGATGCAGATCATGGCTCGGCTGTTGTTATGGAGGTAGAAACAGGCAATGTGCTTGCCATTGCCAATCTTAGGAAAAATAAACACGGTAACTATATCGAGGCTTTTAATTATGCCGTTGGTGAAGCTACCGATCCCGGATCCACATTTAAACTTGCATCGGTAATTGCAGCGCTTGAAGATAAAGTTATTCAACCTGATGATAGCATTAACACAGGCAACGGGGTTTTTTATTATTACGATCACCGCATGGAAGATACGCATGAAGGTGGCTTTGGGACCATTACATTTGCCGAAGCATTGATAAAATCTTCCAACATCGGAATTTCCAAGGTAATTTTTAATCATTACAATTCAAGGCCTGAACAATTTGTTGACCGGCTCTATAAGATGGAATTGAATGAGCCTTTGGGGGTGTGTATTCGTGGAGAAGCAAACCCGTTGATTCGTTATCCTGGAGAAGATAAATGGTCTGGTTTGTCGTTGCCGCAAATGTCTATCGGGTATGAAGTGGAACGGACTCCTCTCCAAATACTGGCTTTTTACAATGCTGTTGCCAACGATGGAAAAAAATTAAAACCCCGCTTTGTCAGTTCGTTGAATTACAGGGGTAAAGAGGTGAAGAAATACCCCACGGTGGTATTGAACCCTTCAATTTGTTCCCGCACTACGTTGAATCAAGTAAGGGATATGCTTAAAAGAGTGGTAGAAGAAGGAACGGCTGCAAATCTGAAAAATAACAATTATACCATTGCAGGAAAAACAGGTACCGCTCAAATCAATTATGGGCTGACAACCAAAGAACAGTATTACCAGGCTTCATTTGTGGGGTATTTCCCTGCAGATAATCCGAAATATTCATGTATTGTGGTTATTCATGATCCGAAAAGGTATGGTTATTACGGAAATATCGTGGCCGGCCCTGTCTTCTGTGAGATCGCAAGCAGAATACATTCTATTGACCCGGATTTGCATCCCAAACCAAGAATAAAAAATACACAAGCTTTATTGCCAGATGTTAAAATTTCTGACAGAACGAAACTGAACCACGTCCTTGATGTACTGGATGTCCCCCGTGATACCAGAAACATGCGTGAGTGTCAATGGGTATATCCTGTGAAAAAAGATGGCAAAATCATGTATTACATCAGGGATTACAATCAAAAAAACATAGTGCCAAATGTTGTAGGTATGGGCTTGAGTGATGCTATAAAAGTGCTTGAAGAGCATGGTTTTAAGGTCAGGGCTAAAGGCAGGGGAATGGTGGTGCAGCAACAACCGGAAGCCTTTAGTAAATCCAAAGATGGACAGTACATCGAAATTCTATTAGCAACATGAGAACACTGGATTTAAAACATATTGAACAAACTGTTGATGTTGTAAAAAGCATCAATGGTGATTGTCATTTGTACAATGAACTTTGTTTTGATAGCAGGAAAATCAGCGGGGATGCAATATTTGTTGCAGTTCCCGGGACGTCTGTTGACGGACATGAATACATTGACAAGGCTGTGGCAAACGGGGCTAAATTGATAGTGTGTGAAAACCTTCCGCATCACCTGAAGGAAAGCATTGGGTACATCCATGTAAAAGATTCAGCCATTGCCTTATCAAAACTGGCATCTGAGTTTTATGGCAACCCTTCACAGAAACTGAAATTGGCGGGGATTACAGGAACCAACGGGAAAACTACCATAGCGACCATGTTGTACAATCTCGTGGAAACCATGGGGTACAAAGCGGGGCTTTTATCTACCATCCGGAATTACATACATAACAGAGAGGTTAAAGCAACGCATACTACGCCTGATCCGGTTCAGATCAACAAGCTGATGGCCGAAATGGTTGATGAAGGATGTGAATTCTGTTTTATGGAAGTGAGTTCGCATGCTATTGATCAAAAAAGAATTGACGGGTTGGATTTTGATGTGGCCGTTTTTACCAACATCACCCACGACCATCTGGATTATCACAAAACATTTTCCAATTATGTGCAGGCAAAAAAACGTTTTTTTGACAATCTTGATAATCATGCGTTTGCGCTTGTAAATACCGATGACAAACATGCTTCTGTCATGGTACAAAACAGCAAGGCAATCAAAAAAACATTTGCATTGAAAACCATGGCTGATTACCGGCTTAGCATTGGTGAAAAACATTTTGACGGCACGCAACTTTTCATCAACGGTATTGAAATCTGGACCCACATAATCGGGGAATACAATGCCTGTAACATGCTCGCTGTATTTGCTACCGCAGATATATTTGGTTTGCCCCAGGTTGATGTGTTGACAGCCTTGTCGAAAATTCATCCCGTTGAAGGCCGGCTTGAAACCATTCGCACTGATGATGGAAAAACCTTTGTTGTGGATTATGCCCATACGCCGGATGCCCTGGAGAATGTGCTGACCACTTTATTGGATTTAAAAAAAGAGGGAAGTCAGTTGATTTGCGTATGTGGTGCCGGTGGCGACAGAGACCCGAAAAAACGTCCGGAAATGGGTAGAATTGCTGCATTGTACAGCAATAAAATCATCTTCACCTCAGATAACCCACGAAGTGAGAAACCTGAAAGCATCATTGAGGATATGGAAGCCGGGGTGCCAACAGATAAGCTGGTACATACTTTAAAAATTGTTGACAGAAAAGAAGCTATAAAAATGGCATGGAACCTGACTTATAGTGGTGATTTAATTCTTATTGCCGGTAAAGGCCATGAAACATATCAGGAAATTAACGGAATTCAACACCATTTTGATGACCGTGAAGTGATATATGAACTAATAAATATATAGTTATGCTGTATTATCTTTTTCAATATCTTGATAAGTTGGATGTGCCGGGTGCTGGTATGTTTGAATACATTTCTTTTCGTTCGGGACTGGCAGTAATCACTTCGCTCATAGTTTCCATGATCTTTGGAAAACGGATAATCAATTTATTGCAAAAAGCTCAAATTGGGGAGACCATAAGAGACCTGGGTCTCGAAGGGCAGCTCCAAAAAAAAGGGACACCTTCGATGGGCGGACTGATTATCATTATTTCCATCATTGTGCCCACACTTTTATTTGCACGCCTAGACAATGTATATATCATCCTGATGATTGTTACTACACTATGGCTGGGATTTATCGGTTTTGTGGATGATTACATCAAAATATTTAAAAACAACAAAGCGGGGCTGGCCGGAAAATTTAAAATCCTTGGCCAGGTGATACTTGGTATTATTGTCGGAGGGACACTCTATTTCTCAGATTCGGTAGTTATTAGAGAAAGGGTGCCGGATGTAACACCACAAATGCTGCAAAGTGAAAATGTTAACATTGATGAAGTTGACGGGGAGAAAAAAGTTGAATACATTGACCATAAATCCACTATTACCACCATTCCGTTTACAAAAAACAACGAATTTGATTATAAATGGCTGTTGTGGTTTGTTGATTTGCCCGGTGGATGGGTATGGATTGTATTTGTCATTGTTGTGATTTTAATTGTTACTGCCGTTTCAAACGGAGCCAATCTAACCGATGGCCTGGATGGACTGGCTACTGGAAGTGCAGCCATTATGGGAGCTACACTTGGGGTTCTGGCTTATGTGTCGGGTAACTTTATCGCAGCGGATTACCTTAACATCATGTATATACCATGTACCGGTGAGCTTGTGATATTCATGAGTGCATTCATCGGGGCAACCATTGGTTTTTTGTGGTACAATTCATATCCCGCACAGGTATTTATGGGTGATACCGGTAGTTTAACCATTGGGGGCATCATTGCTGTCTTTGCTATTATCATCAGGAAAGAATTGTTGATACCAATCCTGTGTGGTGTTTTCCTGATGGAAAGCATCAGTGTGATTTTACAGGTGAGCTGGTTTAAATACACGAAAAGACGGTTTGGGTCAGGACGCAGAATATACCTGATGGCCCCCCTGCATCATCATTATCAAAAAAAAGGATTTCCTGAACCCAAAATTGTAACCAGGTTTTGGATAGTGGAAATAATGCTGGCTGTTTTTACCATTGTAACACTTAAAATCAGATAAAAAATGAAAAAAATTGTTGTCATAGGCGCAGGAGAAAGTGGTTTTGGAGCAGCAATGCTTGCCAAGACCAAAGGCTGTGATGTGCTTGTCTCAGACAACAATGTAATAGATATAAAATTTAAAACAAAACTCAATAAACATCACATCCGCTATGAAGAAGGCGGACACTCGGAAAGTGAAATTTTAAGCGCTGATGAAATCATAAAAAGTCCGGGTGTTTCTCCCACTGTTCATATCATAAAAAAAGCTATAGATAAGGATATTCCTGTGATTTCAGAAATTGAATTTGCAGCCCGTTACACCAGTGCAAAAATGATTTGTATTACCGGTAGCAATGGAAAAACCACCACCACCCTGTGGACATATCATATTCTCAAAAATGCCGGCATAGATGTAGGGATTGCAGGAAATGTCGGCAATAGCCTGGCCTATGAGGTAGCTACAAATCAGCATGATTATTATGTGATTGAACTGAGTAGTTTTCAATTGGATAACATGTATGATTTTAAAGCTGATATTGCAGTATTATTAAATATCACACCTGACCATCTTGACCGCTATGACTTTGATTTTAACAAATACATTGATACAAAATTCAGGATACTCCAAAATCAGAATGAAAACGATGTCTTTATTTATTCGGCTGATGATCCTGTGATAAAAAGAGAATTGGGGCTGCGTAACATAAATGCCCGTAAAATTCCTTTCAGTATCAGGGAAAAAATCGAAAAACCTTCTATATGCATGGAAAAAAATAATATAATGTTTAACATAAAAACCCCTTTTAGTATGCTAGTAGATAACGTTTCTTTACCTGGCAGGCATAATACATACAATTCAATGGCTGCTGGCGCGATTGCCAATGTTTTAAACATTAAAAAAGAAAACATCAGAGCCAGTTTGATGGACTTTAAAAATGTAGAACATCGGCTTGAACCTGTAATTAAAGTGCATGGGATTGAATTTATTAACGATTCCAAAGCCACCAATATAAATTCTGCGTGGTATGCACTCGAAAGCATGACAAAACAAACAGTATGGATTGTCGGCGGTATTGACAAAGGCAACGATTACAAGCAAATGGAAGAACTTGTAAAGCAAAAAGTCAAAGCCATTGTATGCCTTGGCAAAGACAACCGCAAAATTCACGATGCTTTTAGCAATATAAAAATTGTGGATGCCAATACGATGAAAGATGCTGTTACGGCTGCATATTACCTGGCAAAAGACGGAGATGCTGTCTTGTTGAGTCCTGCATGTGCAAGTTTTGACTTGTTTGAAAATTATGAAGACCGTGGCAATCAGTTTAAAGCTGCTGTAAGGGCATTATAAAAATTATTTATGAAGTCACTGAGTACATATTTTAAAGGTGACCGGGTGATATGGATTATTTTACTTGTGCTTGCCATATTTTCCATACTCTCGGTATATAGCGCATCCGGCATGCTTGCCTATAAATTTCAGGGGGGTAATACAACCTATTACCTTGTCAGGCATGTGTTGCAGATGGGTTTTTCCTTTTTTGTGATCTTTTTGATCCACAACATCCCGTATGGGTACTTCAGTAAACTGTCAAAATTTTTCTTTTACGTTTCAATTGTATTGTTGTTGATAACCCTGCTGGTGGGAGTTAATTTAAATGAAGCAAGCAGGTGGTTGAGATTGCCGGGAGGGATGACAGTCCAAACTTCCGATTTTGCTAAAATTGTCCTGATCGTATTTCTTGCCAGGTGCTTGTCAAAGCGAAAGCATGAAATTACTGATTTTAAATCTGCATTTAAGATCATCATGTTTCCGGTACTTATCATTTCAGCACTAATATTTCCGGCCGATTTTTCTACAGCGATAATTATTTTTGTGTCATCCCTGATCGTGATGTTTTATGCCAGGGTACAATGGAAATATATTTTCGGACTCATTGGAATTGCCCTTACAGGGGTGTGTATTTTTGTCGGTGTTGCCTTGTTGATTCCGAACAATACCCGTGTTGAAACATGGAAATCAAGGATAGAAGGGTTTGTCTCCGGAGACGATGAAAGCAATTTTCAGGCCGACCATGCACGTGTAGCCATTGCATCCGGAGGGGTTATTCCAAATGGCCCCGGAAAATCCATTCAGCGTAATATTTTACCTCATCCTTATTCTGATTTTATTTTTGCCATCATAGTTGAGGAATACGGTATTATCCTGGGTGGATTGATCATTCCGTTGTTATACCTGATATTTTTTAACCGTGCTTTAAAAATCGTAAGAAAATGCAAAGGCAGTTTTTCTGCTTTAATGGTTGCAGGATTGGCTTCATTGCTTGTAATTCGAGCGTTTGTGAATATGCTCGTGGCTGTTAATTTGCTTCCTGTAACAGGGCAAACCTTGCCGTTTGTAAGTATGGGAGGAACATCAATGGTTTTTACAGGTGTCGCTTTTGGACTGATTTTATCCGTGAGCCGTACAATAGAGGAAGACAAGGTAAAACATGAATTAAATGCTCAAACTGATATCACATAAAAGGGGAAAACGATGAAGCATAAAATGATCATAAGTGGTGGAGGTACAGGTGGGCATATCTATCCTGCAATCAGTATTGCCAATGCAATTAAAGAAAAGCACCCCGATGCTGACATACTGTTTGTGGGTGCACAGGGACGTATGGAAATGGAAAAAGTCCCCGAAGCCGGATACAATATTATAGGATTGCCTGTGATGGGGATGCAAAGAAAATTGTCACTGAAAATATTCGGTTTTGCATGGAAAATATTGAAAAGCCTGCGTAAAGCCGATAAAATTATTCGCAATTTTTCTCCGGATGTTGTGGTTGGTGTAGGTGGATACGCCAGTGGCCCCATGTTGCGTAAAGCATCACGGAAAGGAATTCCATGCCTGATACAGGAACAAAATTCTTTCCCGGGCATTACCAATAAGTTACTGGCCAGGTCAGTACAAACAATATGTGTGGCTTACGATGGACTGGAAAAATGGTTCCCGCAGGAAAAAATTGTATTCACAGGAAATCCGGTCCGGCAGGATATTACTAACATAAAGCACAAAGCACCTGAGGCTATGGAATTTTTTGGACTGGACCCTGAAAAACCGGTTTTGCTTGTTGTGGGAGGCAGTCTGGGAGCAAAAACCATCAATCTTGCCATAGCCAAAAGCCATAAAAAAATACAAAATGCTGGCATACAAGTATTGTGGCAGTTTGGCAAATACGGGGTGAAGATAGCTGAAGAAACTATTTCACCAGAGGATAAATATATAAAAGCTTTTGAGTTTATTCACAAAATGGATTATGCTTTTTCTGTGGCTGATGTTGTAGTATCAAGAGCCGGAGCAAGTACTATTTCAGAATTGTGCCTGGTGCAAAAACCTTCTGTCCTGGTTCCATCTCCCAATGTAGCCGAAGACCATCAACGTAAAAATGCACTTGCACTGGTAGCAAAAAACGCTGCTGTGATGGTGGAAGACAATGAGGCCGTTGATAAGCTGGCAGATGTGGCTATTGACATGATCAATGATAAGTCCATGCAGAAAATGTATGCAAACAATATCAAAAAATTTGCCAAACCGGAGGCTGCCAATAAAATTGCAGATGAAGTATTGAAGCTGATACCATGATGAACACAAAAAAAGACATACAATATGTATATTTCATAGGCATTGGCGGAATAGGTATGAGTGCCCTGACACGCTATTTCTTGAAAAAAGGAATACCGGTAGCCGGATATGACCGTACTCCTTCTCAATTAACATCCCAACTGGAAATTGAAGGTGCTGTGATACATTACGATGATTGTGTTGCCATGGTTCCTGACAACATCAAAGCGGATAAAAACAGCCTGATTATTTACACCCCGGCCATCCCGGATACCAACCTTGAGAAACAGTTTTTTATGCAGTCGGGACACAGGCTGATGAAAAGGGCAGAGGTGCTCGGTGAATTAAGCCGTTCTTATGATACCATTGCTGTTGCCGGCACCCATGGCAAAACAACCATTTCAACCATGCTTGCTCATTTGTTGCAGTATGATGAAAGAAGAGCACACGCGTTTTTGGGAGGCATCAGCCTGAATTACAATTCCAATTATATTGATGGCAGAGAAAGCAGGCTAATGGTCGTTGAAGCCGATGAATTTGACAGGTCTTTTTTGCAGCTTCAGCAAACATCAGCGATCGTAACCATGGTGGATGCAGATCACCTTGACATATACAATAATAAATCAATGTTGGACGCAGCATTTAATGAATTTATTTCTAAAACGCCACAACACTTGCTTATAAGGTACGATACGGCAACAATCATAAATCCAAAATCATGTTATACTTATGACCTGTTCAATGAAAAAGCTGATTTTTACGTGTCAAACGTGCGGCAGAACGGATTGTATTACAGGTTTAGTTTGCATACGCCTGAAAGCGTGATAGAAAATCTGAACATGGGAGTGCCGGGCAGGCTGAACCTTGAAAATATGGTTGCAGCAACATCCATGGCTTTAATGTATGGTGTAAGCGTCTCTAAACTTCGTGAAGCTGTAGCTGATTTTAAAGGTGTCAAAAGAAGGTTTGAAATTGTGTTGAATACTCGTGAAACAATGTTTATTGATGATTACGCGCATCATCCGGAAGAAATAAAACGCACCATTGATACTGTGTGTACATTGTTTCCGGGCAAAAAAATCACCGGTGTTTTTCAACCCCATTTGTATTCCAGAACACGTGATTTTGCAGATGGTTTTGCTTCTGCACTTGAAAAACTGGATGAGTGTCTGATATTGCCAATATATCCGGCAAGAGAGTTGCCAATCCCCGGTGTGAATTCAGAGTTGATTCTGAAAAAAATGCATCATTCTAATGCCAGACTTATCACGAAGTCAAAAGTGTTGGAATATGTAAAAACCACTAAGCCCGAAGTCTTGATAACGATAGGTGCAGGTGATATTGACAGGCTGGTAGAACCAATTAAAAATGAGTTAAGTGAATAAATGGAAAGACATAAAAGGTATTTTAAAATGGGCATTACTCATTGGTTATTTCGTTGTCATTATGGGGTTTGTGAAAAAGGAGCATCGCTTGGTTGTGTGTAAAGAAATTAATTATGAGATTGATGACCGGCATAAGTTTGTTGATACAGTTGATGTTTACAAGCTGTTAGTAAAGGATTCTTTATATCCGGTTGGAAATAAAATCTGCAACATCAACTTGAAACAAATTGAAGACCTGATCGTTTCGAATCCGGCCATACAAAGTGCAGAAGTGTTTTTGCAATTGGATGGAAGTATGTTCATTGATGTTAAACAACGCAATCCCGTGATGCGCATCATCACCGAATCAAATATGCATTATTACCTTGACGACCATAATACAATAATGAACACAGAATTCAATTATACCGCCGATGTTCCCGTATTGAGTGGGTATTTCCCGGACATGTTGGTGATGGCTTTTAAACAAGGCAATGACAGTCTGAAACTCCGTGAGTATAACTTTACCATCCGGGATATAATTGAATTTTTAGGATTCTTATACAGGGATGAACTCTGGCGCAATATGATCGTACAGATATACATAAACGATGACCATGAATTTGAACTGGTCCCAAGGGTTGGAAACCACCTGATTATACTTGGCACTCTGGATGATTATGCGTATAAAATGAAAAAGCTGGAAGCCTTGTACAAAAAAGCATTTTCGGAATTTGGATGGCAAAATTATAAAACCATAAATTTAAAATATAGTAATCAAGTTGTATGTTCAAAAATTTAACTGCTTATGATGCAATATAATACAAATCCATTGTTGAGTGTTATCGATATTGGAACAACCAAAATTGTAGCACTCACCGGGCAAAAAAACGAGGAAGGACGCTTTGAAATACATGGTATGGGCAAACGGCCTTCGTATGGAGTAAGACGTGGTCTGGTAATGAATATTGAAGAAACCGTGACTGCCATTACTGAAGCGGTCAATGAGCTGAAAGCATGTACAGGTAAGGAGATTGATGAAGTGGTGATAGGTATCGCCGGCCAACATGTCAAATCCATGAAAAACAGCCTGAAAGCTGATGTTCTTTCTGATGATGGCGTGGTTTGTGAAGATGATGTAATTCGCATGATTCAGAAAATGTACAAATCACAGGTTGGTGCAGGAGAACATATCCTGCATGTGATTCCGCAGTCGTTTAAACTCGACGGTAACAACAGCATTACAGACCCAAAAGGATGGGTTGCCAAAGAAATTGAAGCGGTTTTTCATGTTATCGTGGGCAAAACAAACTCCATTGAAAACATCAGGAATTGTGTCAACAGGGCAGGATTCGATGTGAAAAGATTGATGCTTGAACCACTGGCTTCTGCTGTTGCGGTATTGTCAAAACGGGAAAAAGAAATGGGAGTGGCTATGGTTGATATAGGTGGCGGGACTACTGATATGGCTATATTTTACAATGAAGTGCTTCAACATACTGCTGTTATTCCTTTCGGTGGAAATACGGTTACAGCAGACATCAAACAGAGTTTTTCCGTGCTTCAGTCACAGGCTGAGAACCTGAAAATTGAATACGGGGCAGCCTTGCAGACAAAAACACAAAAGGATATAATGATTCAGGTTCCCGGTTTGAAAGGCAGGGAAGATCGGAAAATTTTGCTGAAAGATTTGGTTTATGTGATACAGGAACGCATGAAAGAAATTGTTTACGCTATAAAATTTCAAATCGAAGAATCCGGTTACGCCGACAAGCTCAATGCAGGTATTGTGCTGACCGGCGGTGGGGCTTTACTGAAAAATCTCCCGCAGCTTGTAACTGCCATTACCGGCTATGATGTCATCGTTGGTTATCCCAGGGAACACATCAGCGGTAAATATGCCAAAGCGGTTAATCAGCCGATGTTTGCTACCAGCGTTGGTTTGATGATGCAATACGATATGTTGTTGAATGATGTGCCTCCGGAGTGGGATGAAAATATCCTGCAAAACGATATTAAAGAACCTGAGGATGATGAGGAAGAAGATAATGATGAAAAAGAAAGCAAAAAATCCACTAAATCCGGTGGCAGCATATTTAAGAAATTTACATCCAAAATAAAAACCATGCTGGAAGAAGAAGAAGAAGATTTTGAAAACTAATAAAACATAAACTTATGACTGATTTTGAATTTGATTTTGAAACTGAGAGCAACTCCATCATAAAAGTAATTGGTGTGGGTGGTGGTGGCAGCAATGCTGTCAACCAAATGTTCAGAGAAGGCATTCGTGATGTTGATTTTGTAGTATGTAATACTGATGTTCAGGCACTTAAAGATAGCCCGGTGCCCATAAAAGTACAGATGGGAAAAACCCTGACAGAAGGGCTGGGGGCAGGAAATAAACCGGAACAGGGAAGAGAAGCTGCAGTGGAGAGCCTGAAAGAAATTGAAGCCCTGCTGGACAAAAATACAAAAATGATATTTATTACTGCAGGGATGGGTGGCGGTACTGGTACGGGGGCCGCTCCTGTCATTGCCAAAGCAGCGAGTGAAAGAGGAATACTTACCGTAGCGATTGTAACGATTCCGTTTAAATTTGAAGGGCCCCAGCGGTTAAAATCTGCTGTGGAAGGCGTAGAAGCATTGCGTCCGATTGTGGACAGCCTGCTTATCATAAACAATGAGCACCTGAAAAAGATTTATGGAAAAGAAAAAGCTCCTGCGGCGTTTAAAAGGGCTGACAATGTGTTGCTAACCGCTGCGAAAGGAATAGCTGAGGTAATTACAGTACATGGTTACATCAATGTTGATTTTGAAGATGTGAAAACCGTTATGAAAAACAGTGGTGTTGCATTGATGGGCTCATCAAGGGCAAAAGGTGAAGATCGTGCCATGAATGCCATTAAAGATGCATTGACTTCTCCCTTGCTGAATGACAATGATATCAAGGGGGCAAAAGATATCCTGCTTAATCTCACTTATGGCAAAGATGAAATTAAAATGGATGAAATCAGTGAAATCACGTCTTATATTGAAGAAGCGGTAGGCGATTCATCTAACATCATCTGGGGTACTGGTATGGATGACAGTCTCGAAGATGAAATTAACGTTACCATCATAGCCACAGGATTTGAAATTGCAAGCGGTTTGTATGAATCAAAAAAAACCAAACGCATCCATGTGGATGAAGAAGAAAAAATGCAAACAGTATCACTAGGACAGGAACCCGACATGCCAAAACAGGCTAAACTGAATTTTCCTGATCCTGAAGATGAAGAGGCAAATTTCAACAGCGATGCTGAAAATTACACCTACCTGAAAAATTTGAATGAAATGCATGACGATGATCAATTAACTGACCTGGAACAAAATCCTGCCTATAAACGTTCAAAGAAATACAAAGACAATTCAAACAGACAAGGAGGGCAAGAACAATGACTTTACAGGAACAAATTACAAAAGACATGAAAGAAGCCATGCGGGAAAAAGATAAAATCCGTTTGGCAGCACTTCGTGCAGTCAAATCTGCACTGTTGTTAATGGCAACAGATTCACAAAAGAAAAAGATAGAACCGGCAGATGAACTAAAAATGTTACAAAAACAGGTCAAACAACGCAAAGATTCGGCTGAAGTTTACAAAAAACAAAACAGGGATGATCTGGCTGAAATTGAATTGAGAGAAGCAGAAGTTATCGAATCTTATCTGCCGGATAAGTTATCACCTGAAGAAATTGAGGCTGAAGTGAAAAAAATTGTGGATGAGGTAAATGCATCAGGTATGCAGGACATGGGAAAAGTAATGGGTGTGGCTAATAAAAAACTGGCCGGACGTGCAGAAGGCAAAGACATTGCAGACAAAGTAAAACAGGTGTTGTCCGCTTAACCCAGTTCTGAAATCCGTTGCAACTTAGACAGATTCATCACTTTTATACGGCGACCATCAAGGCTGATGATTTTTTCGCTGCCAAAGGTGCCCAGTGTCCGAATGGCATTGCTGGTGGTCATGTTGGATAAATTTGCAAGGTCTTCCCGTGATAAATACGCGTTGATGGTTTGTTCATCTTCTTCAAAGCCGTATGTTTCGATCAGGAAAAGCAATGATTCTGCCAGGCGGCCACGAATATGTTTTTGCGTCAGGCTGACTGTTCTGGTGTTTGATAAACCCAGTTCCGTTGCCATCATTTGCAAAATCTTCATGCTGATTTTTGGATTGGATTCCATGATCGCAAATAAATCCCGTTTATCAATGGAGCAAACAGTAGAATCTTCGATGGCAATGGCTGACGCAAGGTAGTCCTGTTTTGCAAACAGGGCACGGTAACCGATAAATCCACCCGGTTTTGCCAGACGCACAATTTGCTCACGTCCGCCAACGCCTTCTTTAAAAATCTTTACTTTTCCTTCAATCAAACAAATTAAAGCCTGTGGTTTTCCCCCTTCTTTGAAAATAAGTTCTCCTTTTTTGGCGTGTTGACAAGTATGATGCTTAAACAATGTGGCTTTTTCGGCATCACTTAAATAAGAGAAAACCGAGTGTTTGTTTTTTAAAATATTACTATAAAATTTATCCTCATACATAACATAAACTGTTTATTAGTTTCAAAAGTAATAATATTTTTCCATATTGCCTTGCTTAATACATTATTATCTTTTTATTTTGTTTTAAGTTGTATGCAGAGATATTTTATTTTTTGAGTTAATAAAAAAAATTTGTACCTTGCGCATGAAATTATAAACGTATATGTAACTTAAAACTAAAAATTATGATTATGAAAAGATTTACATTTTTAATGAGTTTATTACTCATTTCCGGAATAATCTTTGGGCAGGCTCTCGTACCGAAGCGTACCAAAGATTTTATGAAAATTAAAGGCGATCCCATTGAGGAAACAAAGGAACTTACCATTATTTGGGAGGATGATTTTTCCGATTCTACGCTGTGGGTAACAGCCTACGAAGAAACAAATCCTAATGATGGCCCGTGGGTTATAGGTACAGATGGCCCGGCAGGTTATTATTCAGGAGGCATGGGCCCCATTGAATCTACTACAGCAGACAATGGTTTTGCCATGTATGATTCTGATGCTATAGGGCTTGAAGCAGGTACTCAGGATTCAAAACTGATTTATCACACGTCAATTGATTGTTCTGCTCATAGCGCTGTGGCTGTTTCATTTGAGTCTTACTACCGTGCTTTTCATGGTAGTTGTTACATTGAGGTTAGTACCGACAGTTCCACATGGGAACAGTTCCAGGTGCATGAAGACATTCAAGTTAACTCAGCAACAGCAAATCCGGAACTGGTTACGGTAAATATTTCTGCCGTTGCAGCTAATCAGGCAGAAGTGTTTTTCCGTTTTCGCTACATTGGTGAATGGGACTATGCATGGATGGTGGATGATATCAAATTTTTTGTTGCTCCTGATCATGACCTTAAAATGCTGGATGCCCGTGTGAATTTTTATCCTAAATACATTAATTACGGCTACAGCGGTTTTTATGGTAAAATTCCGAAAAGGCAATTCCAAAGTGTTAACGCCGAGATATTTTTTAATGGTGTAGTTAAAAATCTTGGTACCCAAAATGCTTCTCCTTCAATTAATACAACCGTTTTGAATCCTAATAATGATGAAATATTCAATCATTCTGCTGACCTTGGTGCTCTTCTGGCAACAGGTGAAAATGATACCATTGAATTGGGAGAAACGCTGAATGTTACAGAACCAATGCTGGGTACATACACATGGAATTTTGAAGCGTATGAAGATGGTGTGACCGAAGAAAATCCTCCTGATAATACCATTTCATATCAGACAGAAATTACGCCAAATTATTATGCACACAACAATGGCAATGTTACAGGCGGATGGAGTACAGAAAATTATACAAATGGAGGTAGCGATGGAGACATAGTTGGTGTTATTTATACCTTTCTTGAACCGGATACCATCAAAAAAGCATTCGTGTACATTTCTTCAATGACCAGTGTGAATACCAGTTTTGTAGTTAAAATACTTAGTTGGGATGATGCCTCCAATGAATGGACCGAACAACTTTCATCCGGTGTTCAAAACATTTCAGATGAAAGCCAAACAGGTACCTTATGGGAGGTTCCATTCCCCGGTGTCGGATATTACGTAGATCCTGCTGGTGAACTGGAAGAAGTAATGGTTGCTGTTGAATATTATTACTCCGGGGCTGAAAGTTTCAGGCTTGGAATTGATGGCACTGTTCCAACAAGTGGATTTGAAACTTACATGTATTTTATCAGTGAATCCACTTGGTATTATTATGGTGGCGATCATGTGCCCATCATTGACATTGAAACCTATGATGAAGGACAAAGCATTGAAGATATGCTGAATGCTGATCTGTCAATATATCCAAACCCAAACCAAGGTAGTTTTGTGTTGGAAATGGGATTGACCCAGAAAGAAGATGTTGATCTGACTGTTATCAGCAATACAGGTCAGGTTGTTTATCATTCTGAGATCAAAGATGTGAATAGCATTAACCGTGTTATTGATTTTGGTAAGATATCAGATGGAGTTTACACCTTGCGCATCAAAGCAGGAAGTAAATTCATGAATCAGAAGATCATTATTAACAAATAAGGAATAAATCTAAATTAAAAAAGGCTGCCTGAATTATCAGGCAGCCTTTTTTTATTAATAATTTCTGATTTTGTTGACAATATCATTGGGGGGAATCAGATGTTCTTCACCGGAACGCATGTTTTTAAGTTTTACTTTGTCAGCTTTCATTTCATCTTTTCCCAGGATGATTACCCATGGGATTTTTTTCTTGTCGGCATATTTCATCTGTTTCTTGATTTTTACCGGATCGGGGTAAATTTCCGCATTGATATCAGCTTTACGTAATGCAGACAACCATGGTAAGCAATTTAGTTCTTCATGAGGCCCGAAGTTAAGAAACAAGACTTCACTTTGTTGCATTTTTGTTTCAGGAAACCCGCCGGTTTTTTCCAAGACATCATAAATACGGTCAGCTCCAAAAGAAATCCCAACTCCTGAAAGGCCTTCCAATCCAAAAATTCCTGTCAGGTCATCGTAACGGCCTCCTCCACAAATGGATCCAATTTCAACATCATTGGCTACTACTTCAAAAATAGCTCCTGTGTAGTAGTTCAGGCCGCGGGCAAGGCTTAAAGCCAGCTCAATGTCAGCGTCAAATTCGAAATGATCTATGTATTTCCACAGTTTTTCTGTTTCTTCAATGCCTTTCGTTCCTGCCCGGGTGTTTTCTGTTAAGGACCTGATCTTATCAAGTTTTGATTTTGTGTTATCTTTATACAAAAACACACTCAATAATTTATCGCTGATTTCATCGGATATCCCAAGGGCGGATATTTCTTCTTTAACTTTTGCTTCTCCGATTTTATCGAGTTTGTCAATGATGACAGTAATCTCCATGAATTTTTCTTTGATGCCCATGCTTTCCATGATGCCCTGTAGTAGCTTTCTGTTGTTTATTTTTATGGTTACAGGCATGTTGAGGCGATTGAAAACATCATCCATAATTTGGACAAGTTCAAATTCATTGAGCATTGAATTGGACCCAATCACATCAGCATCACACTGAAAAAATTCCCTGTATCGTCCTTTTTGTGGCTTGTCTGCACGCCAGACGGGTTGAATTTGATACCTCTTAAAAGGAAAAACAATATCATTCTGATGTTGAACCACAAACCGGGCAAAAGGCACTGTGAGGTCGTATCTCAATCCTTTTTCGGATATTTTATTTGCTAGTGCAGGAATGTTACGTTTGCTTAGTTCTTCATTGCTGACGTTTTTTAGGAAATCTCCCGAATTCAATACCTTATACAAAAGTCTGTCTCCTTCTTCACCATACTTTCCCATAAGTGTGGACAATTTCTCCATGGACGGGGTTTCAATAGGCAGGTATGCATAATTTTCAAACACAGTACGTATGGTATTGAAAATATAATTGCGTTTTAACATTTCCCCGGTTGTGAAATCACGGGTTCCTTTTGGAATGGATGGTATTTGCGTCATATTTTTATATTTTGTTCAAAATTATAAAAAATAAGATATATATTTTTACATAAAATAATCTCAATTTATGAACACATAAAATTAATTATTTCTATCTTTGTTCAATT
>JBNGDT010000010.1:0-25261 GCA_049975305.1 Bacteroidales bacterium
CCTTCCTTCCTTCCTTCATTCATTCCTTTCTTCCATCTCCCTGCTATTCCTTCATTCTACGTGCTACCTCGCTATCGTACTTGTAAAATGAGCTGCAAATATAGTTATCCGTTTTTTTATTGCAAAATTTTTGCTTGTTTATTTTATTATCCCTACTTTGCTAAACAATATAAAAAGTATAGTGAGTATGAAAAAATATATCAAATATAAGTTGGAATACACCTTAAACACAACTCCCAAAGTTTTATATCCCCGCCTGGCCACTGCAAGTGGATTATCTGAGTGGTTTGCTGATGACGTTAAAATTCAGGATGATAATATTTTTACTTTCATTTGGGAAGACAGTGAACAACAGGCAAAATTGCTTGCACGCAAAAATAACGAATGGGTAAAATTTAAGTGGCTTGATGATGAAGACAATGATAACTATTTTGAATTCAGGCTATCCTACGAAGAATTGACAGGAGATCTGGCACTCATCATCACTGATTTTGCTGATGATGAAGAAGAAAAAGAAGAAACCTCTGAACTCTGGGATGCACAAATTCATGACCTGAGACGAATTCTGGGCTTGTAATATTTACTATGTTCACTACAATAAACTTGCCTAAAAAACATTATTTTTGCAGTTAATAAACACAAATTATCTTGGCTAAACTGCATAAATACATCATTTCGTCCTTTATCGGACCTCTGATAATAACCTTTTTACTATCCATCTTTATACTTCTGATGCAATTTTTATGGAAGTATATTGACGATCTGGTGGGAAAAGACCTTGAATGGAATGTCATTGCAGAATTGTTGCTTTATGCCTCTGCAACGCTGGTTCCAATGGCACTTCCTTTGGCAATACTGCTTTCTTCACTCATGTTATTCGGAAACATGGGTGAAAATTATGAATTGTTTGCTTTAAAATCCAGTGGAATATCCCTGTATCGAATTATGAAACCGCTGACTGTCCTGATATTTATCATAAGTATCGGGGCTTTCTATTTTTCAAACAACATACTACCCATTACCAATCTAAAGATGCGAACATTGTTGCACGATGTAAGAAACCTAAGACCGGAGATCAGCATCCAGGAAGGGATATTTACAGATGCCATTGACAATTTCAGCATCAAAGTGGGAGAAAAAGATAAGAAAGACAATACATTGCACGATATATTGATTTATGATCACAGGGGAAAGCATTCCAATTCCAGTGTCATTACAGCAGAACACGGCACCATTAAAGTTACTGCTGACAAATCATACATCATTCTGACCTTGTATGACGGATTTTATTATGATGACATTTCAGATACCAAAAAAGGCAGGCGCTCAACGCTTTTTCCCTACCAAACAACAAATTTCAAGAAAAAAACGATTTACCTGGAAAATGAAGGCTTTGGCTTAAATCGTACCAACGAAGATTTGTTTAAGGATAATTTCGAGATGCTATCCCTTGCCCAGTTAGACAACGCTATAGATTCATTGGGTTACGACCTGGTTCGGCGAAAACAAGTTGTAGGAACCAACATTATGAAATACTCACTCTTCAGAGGAATGAGGGCTAATGATCCGAACAGAAACGTTGTCCATCACGAAACATCACACATTATCCTCAAAGGAACACACATACTAGACAGCGTTAAAAATATATCTATTGACAGTGCAGCCAAATCTAAAAATAATGTACAGGCTTCAGATATCAAAAACCAACAAGCAGGCACTGTAGAAAAAGAACAAAAGGAAATGCTTAATGACCCCAAAAGCAAAGCCAATAAGGACCAGGCTGAAATGGATAAAATAAATGATTTTGATGTTAGCTTTCCTTATGCCGAAATTGACACCATTGATAAATCCAACATTGAAATTATTAATATTGACAGCCTGTATAATCAACTGTCAACCATTGAGTACAATCGTATGATTAATTTTGCACAAAATCATGCAAGATCCACACAGACTTATATTTACTATGCCGGAAAAGAAGTAGAAGGCAGCCGCAGATGGATAACCCGCCACGAAATTGAATGGCACAAAAAATTCGTATTGTCGGTCTCCTGCCTTGTTTTATTCTTTATCGGCGCCCCACTCGGAGCTATTATTCGTAAAGGAGGCTTTGGAATGCCGGTAGTTATTTCGGTCCTGCTCTTTATTATCTACTATATTATTTCCATATTCAGTGAAAAAATGGTTCGCGAAGCCATTCTTTCTCCCGAAATCGGCATGTGGGTATCAACATTTATCCTGCTCCCGGTTGGTTTTATTCTTACCATCAAAGCTGCCAACGATTCGATGAATGTCAGGCCTGAAACTTATGACATCATGATTAAAAAGCTACGTGCAATATTCAAACGAAAACGACGGAAACATCAAAAAAATGCCTAATATTTCTTATCTTGCAACAATTTTGAAGTATATTACAAATGAACATTTTGTTTCTTGCAAATAAAGTTCCATGGCCACTGAAAGACGGTGGTGCTATAGGCACATTTAACCTTGCCTATGGCCTTCATCTCAACGGATGTAACGTTTCCATCCTTGCCATGAACACATCCAAACACCCTGTGGATGCTGAAGATATCCCAACAGAAATACGTGAAAAACTGAAGATAGACATCGTAAATATTAACACCGACCTACGTTTTTCATCCCTGATAAAAAACCTTATTTTTTCACGTAAGCCCTATATAGCTGAACGTTTTGAGAGTGATAAATTCAAAGAAAAACTCAAACACTACCTTCAAACAAAAAAAATTGACATCGTCATCCTTGAAATATTGTACATGGGAACCTATATCCCCGTGATCAGAGAATATTCCAATGCACACATAAGTTTTCATGCTCCCAACATTGAACATGAAATCTGGCAACACATTGCTAAGCATGAAAAGAATCCATTTAAAAAACTGTATCTTAATATTTTATCCAGACGCATCAGCCGGATGGAATCCGACTTGATAAACTCATACGATTCACTTGTACCTGTTTCTGAAATCAATGCAGCCACATACAGGCAAAAGGGAGTAAATGTCCCGGTCTTTGTAGCAAACATCGGGGTTTTCTTTGACAAGACAGACAGGTACATTCAAAATCATAATAAAGCCAATGAAAACCTATCCTTTGCCTACATTGGTGCACTCGACTGGATACCAAATCTTGAAGGCTTAGTGTGGTTTTTAAAAAGGGTTTGGCCTGATGTACACAAAAATTGTCCGGGCATTAAATTCTATATTGCAGGCCGCAACGCCCCTGAAAAAATACGTGAAATCTGCAACAAGCCCGGTATTGAATACCTTGGTGAAGTAACTGATGCGTACAAATTTATATTGTCAAAAAGCATTATGGTAGTGCCACTGCTCAGTGGTAGTGGGATGCGTGTAAAAATCATCGAAAGCCTTGCCCTGAAGAAAGCCATCGTAAGCACATCTGTCGGAGTTGAAGGCATTAACCTGTTTAACAATAAACACATCAGGATTGAAGATGATCCAAAAGCTTTTGCCAGGGCATGCGTGGAATTGTGTAAGGATAAAAACAAGCGTATATCACTTGGAGAAGCAGGAAGTCAAATGGTACGGGAGCATTATGATAACCTGAAAATATGTAAATCATTAAAATCATTTTACCAGGATATTTTGAAATGATAGCCCTGCAAATCATATTGTTTGTCTCTGTGTTTGGAATTTTACATTCCTACCTTTTTTTTCCGTTATTGTTGAAATGGAAAGCACAAGGGAAAATCTTTGATGCTAAAACCTTCAGCGAAAAGACAAACCTCCCATCCGTTTCAATTATCATTGCAGCATACAATGAGGAAGCAGTCATCGAAGAAAAAGTAAAGAGTATTTTTCAAAACGATTACCCGTCAGATAAAATCGAAGTACTGGTCGGTTCCGATAATTCCATCGATAACACCAACCAAATATGCAGGCAATTAGAAAAAATTTATCCGAACCTGCGTTTTGTCGCTTTTGACGAACGACAGGGAAAAATTCCAATCATTAACAAACTTGCAAAACAGGCAACCGGTTCTATACTGATATTTACTGATGCCAATGTTATTTTTGACAACAACACTATTTTTGAGTTGGTTAAATATTTTAAAAATGATGCTATTGGCCTTGTTGATTCGCAGATGATAAACACAGGACTGAAAAAAGAAGGCATCAGTTTTCAGGAAAAATCCTACATATCCAGAGAAGTATATATCAAACACCGCGAGGGCTTATTATGGGGCAGCATGATGGGTCCATTTGGAGGTTGTTATGCCATTCGTAAAGATTTATATCAGGATGTCCCTGTCAATTACCTTGTGGATGATTTTTACATCTGCATGAATGTCCTGCAACAAGGCAAAAAATGCATCAACAACCTGAATGCCAAAGTTTATGAAGACGTGTCGAACAACCTTGGCGATGAATTCCGCCGAAAAGTCAGAATTGCTACAGGGGATTTTCAAAACCTGAAACATTTCAGCCATCTGCTATGGCCACCGTGGAACCCCATAGCTTTTTGTTTTTGGTCTCATAAAGTACTGAGGTGGGTGGGTCCGTTTTTTCTTTTACTTATTATCATCAGCCTCAGTTTATTGGCATTTTATTATAATTTTTATTTTATACTGGCAATGATTACATTATTGATATTCTCTTTACCATTTTTTGACATTTTACTTAAAATATTCAATATTCACAATGTAATTTTGCGTTTTGCAACCCATTTTTTCACCATGAACCTGGCATTGTTTACCGGGTTCTTAAAAACATTAAAAGGAGTAAATACAAATGTCTGGCAACCAACAAAACGATATCAGTAAACAACTAAACAGCATCCCTGAAGCACTTGAAGCCATCAGAAAAGGAGAAATTGTTATTGTTGTTGATGATTATGACCGCGAAAATGAAGGCGATTTTTTTGCTGCTGCTGAAAAAGTAACCCCTGATGTTATCAACTTCATGGCTAAACACGGTCGGGGATTAATTTGTGCCTCCTTAACCGAAGAACGCTGTGAAGAACTCCATCTGGAGTTAATGGTAGGGAAAAACACCAGCTTACATGAAACCCCATTTACGGTATCTGTGGACCTGATAGGTAAGGGATGTACAACAGGGATATCAGCCAGTGACAGGGCTAAAACCATAAATGCACTTGTAGATCACAACACAAAACCTACTGATCTGGGGCGTCCTGGTCATATCTTTCCCCTGAAAGCAAAAAATAATGGAGTGCTCCGAAGGGCAGGCCATACCGAAGCAAGTATTGACCTGTCGAGATTGGCAGGGCTGACACCAGGGGGAGCGCTCGTGGAAATCATGAATGATGATGGAACCATGGCACGCCTGCCACAACTGATCAAAATCGCTGAAAAATTTGATCTGAAAATCATCACTATCAAAGACCTTATCGCCTACAGGCTGGAAAATGAGTCACTGATTGAGCGGGGTACCAGGGTACACCTCCCGACAAAATACGGCATGTTTGATCTTATCCCCTTCAGGCAAACTTCAACCGGACAGGAACACATTGCCTTGATAAAAGGCGAATGGACAGAAAAAGACAATGTGCTTGTCAGGGTTCATTCATCCTGCATTACCGGAGATATTTTCGGTTCACAACGATGTGATTGTGGAGATCAACTGCAGGAAGCTATGCGGATGATTGAACAAAAAGGACAGGGTGTTATCATATATATGAACCAGGAAGGCCGCGGCATTGGACTAATGTCAAAAATAGAAGCCTATAAACTCCAGGAAAAAGGCATGGACACCGTAGAAGCAAACATACATCTTGGCTACAATGCAGACGAACGCGATTACGGTGTGGGCGCACAAATCATCCGGAGCCTGGGACTGAAAAACATTCGCCTGCTTACAAACAACCCCGTGAAACGTGCCGGACTTAAAGGCTATGGAATCAATATAGTTGAAAATGTCCCCATTGAAATTCAGGCAAACAAATACAATTATGAATACCTGAAAACAAAACGTGACCGCATGGGACATACTCTGAATTTTTTAGATAAGAACATAAATAATTAATAATGAATGAGCTCAGTATAAAAAGACATTGTTTTGCCACTAAGACACAATGTACCACAAAGATTAAGGTATTGTATTTCTGAACTTTGTGCCTCTTGGTGTCTTCGTGACTTTGTGGCATTTTTCATTATTTTGACTTTTTAGACCGGGCTCATGAATAATTGGCCATAAAGCTTACTGTTAACCATGTTTACTGACTTTTAAATAAAAAAATTAAATATGCTCAATATTGTTTTCATGGGAACACCAGAATTTGCCGTTCCCTCACTAGACATACTGAATATCAATCATAACATTTCTGCCGTTGTTACCGCTCCTGATAAACCTGCAGGCAGGGGAAGAAAACTGCGCCAGTCCGCAGTAAAAAAATATGCATTAGCACACCAATTTAAAGTCTTTCAACCACTTAAACTTAAAGACACTGATTTTGTCAGCACATTGAAATCACTAAAACCGGATTTGATAGTGGTTGTGGCTTTTCGTATGTTACCCAAAGCTGTCTGGAACATACCCCCGTTGGGAACCATAAATTTACATGCTTCGCTCCTGCCCCTGTATCGTGGGGCCGCTCCCATTAATCATGCCATCATTAACGGGGAATCCAGAACAGGCCTAACCACATTTTTTATCAACGAAGACATTGATACCGGCAAAATATTGCTCCAAACACCCGTAAAAATCAGTAAATCTGATACGGCCGGTTCATTGCACGATAAACTAATGGTAATTGGTGCAGATTTGATCCTTAAAACGGTAAATGACATTGAAAACAAATCAATCCAACCAAGTGAACAACGCATGGTTACAGCTCTCAAGGCTGCACCAAAATTGTTAAAGCAGGATTGTCAAATCAACTGGAACGATAAGGCTGAAAACATATACAATTTCATACGGGGATTGAGTCCATATCCCACATCATGGTCAAAAATAAAGCTAAAAGATAAAATTATCCGGTTAAAAATATACGATGCTGAATTTGATGTGGCCGATCATCAATTTTTACCCGGAACGGTTATTCAATCATGGCCTGATAATTTTGCCGTTGCCGTGAAGGATGGGTTTATTAAACCGGGAACAATCCAACCGGAAAGTAAAACATCCATGAGCATAAAAGATTTTATACAGGGGTATGATATTGATAATGCAAAATTTTTATTGCCAAGCACATAATTTTTCCTGAACACTGGTTTTAATAAGACATAAACAAGTTTTAACGTTAATTTAAGTATTTTTCCATTAAAATTATTTGGTTAGAATTAGATATTTTACAATATTTGCACAGATTTGGAATTATAATTATGCTTTTATGCCGAATCGAAAGCAATAGTTGTAATGGTTAGTTAGTTTAATTGGTTTTTCCAGGCATCTCCCCCTACTTCATGAGGTGCCTGGTTTTTTTACAGCAAGATTTTTAATTTTTTTTTTGAATATCTCTTATATAACTCTTTGTAACTGATCAGTATCAATAAGAGTAGCTTTTCACCGCTAAGTTATTTCCCGATTTTTACCTGACGGACATAATAAACTTAGCGGCAGGTTCAATAGACCTATGACGCGAATCAAAATTACCCGTAAAGTAAACATATTTCCATAACAAAAAATATGACAATATTTCAAAGAACAAACATACGAGACGCTAAGAAATACAAATTTTAAACCTTTGCGACTTTGCGGTGAAAAGCGTCTTTGGTCTGCGGTGAAAATTGTGTGCGTCTGTCTTTTAATTTTAGCACTGAGTATTTACCTTTCTTTTAAAATTTACAGTTAGTTTTGTGAAAATCTGGTTTCGATAGAAATAAGCAATCCATTACCAACAAAATTTTTGCAGATGTTTGGAAATTGGGGTTTATCCGTCTTTACTTCGTTACGCCGGACAAGTTTTTGAACTTTAAGCTTTGGATTTTGAACTTTATATGTGCTATGTTTGCAAAGATAAACTTAAGTTATCTTTTTTGAAGTTCCCCTATTTTTCCAGGGCAAGTACTGATTTAATTCCAGTCTTATGCTCACTTGTTATAAACAGCTCATATATTAACATTATTTTAATTATTCCACCTAAAACAATTTGCCTGTTTTTCCGTTTATAAAGTAACTAACGTGAGCGCTAGCTTAACATTAGCACATAATGGTTAGTTAGTTTAATTGGTTTTTCCAGGCATCCGGTAACAGGGTGCCTGGTTTTTTTTTGTTTAGCTTACAAATCAAACAATAAAATGTGCATCTTTACGTCTTTATTGATACAACAAAAACAAGATGCAACGACTCTTTTTGCTGTTTATTATTATTTTGGGATATGTAGGAATTGTAAAAGCTCAACATACCGTAGAGATAAACGGGCGTGTGGTGGATGAAATGCATAACCCCATCCCTTTTGCTAATGTTGTCGCTGAAAGACAAGCTGCTGGTACCAGTACAAACCAGGCTGGAAAGTTTAGCCTTAAAATTACAGCAAAAGATTCGGCATGTCTTAACATTAGCAGCCTGGGATATAAAGAAAAAACATTTTGCCTTGCTGTTGAATCGAAAAATACACTTGAATTGCTTGCGGTGTTGACATTGGAAATCAGTGAACTTCCAACAGCCACCATAGAAGACACTTATGACCGCAAATCAGGTTTAACCAGGCTGAATCCAAAAAACATTGAAGCCATACCAAATACCAGTGGCTTTGAAGCCATATTGAAAACATTGCCCGGGGTATCATCACAAAATGAAATGAGTTCACAATACAATGTCAGGGGTGGCAATTTTGATGAAAACCTGGTGTATGTTAACGACATACAAATTTACCGTCCATTTCTGGTCAGGTCGGGGCAACAGGAAGGATTGAGTTTTATAAATTCCGAGCTGGTGTCGTCGGTAGTGTTTTCGGCAGGTGGTTTTGATGCCACTTACGGCGATAAATTATCATCCATACTCGACATCAAATACAAGAAACCCCGCGAAACGCAAGCCGGTTTATCTGCCAGCATGCTTGGCGGCTCAGTGCATGCTGAGGGGAGTAACAAAAACGGGTTGTTGACATACTTGATCGGAGCACGGTACAAAACCAACCGGTATTTGCTTGGCACATTGGACACTAAAGGCGAATATGATCCCGATTTTGCCGACATTCAAACCCTCATCAGTTATGATTTCAGCGATGAGTTTGAAATGTCCTTTCTCGGGCATTTCAGCCAGAACACCTACCGCTTTGTTCCTGAAAATAAGGAAACCTCATTCGGTACCATCAATGAATCCTATAAACTTAAAATTTATTTTGACGGACAGGAAAAAAACAGCTTTACCACTGGAACCGGTGCTATCACGGGAAGATATCACAAGCAGGATAAACTGGAAATGAAGTTCATTGCCAGCGGTTTTTATACTCGCGAAAAAGAACGATACGACATCCTTGGACAATATTTCCTCAATAACCTGGAAACCAACCTGGGGGAAGAAAATACAGGAGACAGCATCTCAAATGCCGGAATTGGAAGTTTTTTAAACCATGCAAACAATATATTAAACGCCGGCGTTTTCAATTTCAAGCACAAGGGAGAATTAGTGACAAACGAGCATAAACTTTACTGGGGTGCCAATTATCAATTTGAAGACATCAATTCTATCCTGCATGAATGGCAAATGATTGATTCTGCCGGGTATTCCCTTCCTTACAGCGATGAAGAAGTGTTTCTTTATCATACCGACACATCCAATTTCGATATCTATTCTCATCGTCTCAGTTTATACGTGATGGATAAATATGCATTCGAAATTGATAGTGCCGAACTTGATGTGTCTGCCGGCCTGAGAGCCAATTACTGGACTTTTAACAATCAATTTCTGTTGTCACCGCGCATAGTTTCATCTGTAAAGCCACAATGGAGAAAAGATTTTGTGTTCAGATTATCAGGCGGTTTGTATCATCAGCCACCGTTTTTCAAAGAAATCATAAAACGTGACGGAAGCATTAATCATGACATCAAAGCGCAATCATCAGCACAGGTTGTTTTGGGCAGTGATTACGTTTTCAAAGCGTGGGACAGGCCATTTAAACTGGTAACGGAATTGTATTACAAGTACCTGTATAACCTTATCCCCTATGAAATTGACAATGTGAGGATACGCTACTATGGAGAAAACATAGCGGATGGTTATGCCACAGGCATTGACATCAAACTAAACGGGGAATTTGTCAAAGGCACAGAATCGTGGTTTTCATTGTCGCTTATGCAAACCAAAGAAGACATACAAAATGATGCTTACCGTCAGTATTATGATGAAGAAGGCAATATCATGTCACCACACTCCGGAGAACAGCCGGACACATCAATCATGATTGAGCCCGGGTACATTCCCCGCCCCACCGATCAACGTGTGTCGGCTGCCATTTACTTCCAGGATTATTTGCCGGGTAATCCGACCTGGAAAGCCCATCTAAACCTGGTGTATGGAACTGGCTTGCCTTTTGGTCCTCCGAATTCGGAACGCTATATGGCCACAGGGCGCATGCCCGATTACAGACGTGTTGACCTGGGTATTTCCAAGCAAATCATTACCCCCATGACAAATTTTCCGGAGGCCAGTCCGTTGCATTACATTAAAGATTTCTGGATCAGCCTTGAAATGTTCAATCTCCTTGAAATCAACAATACAATTTCACATATTTGGGTATCGGATATTTACGGCAGGCAATACGCTGTACCCAATTATCTGACCGGAAGAAGGTTGAACCTGAAAATCAATTTACGGTTTTAGACTTTTGATAATGTGTTACCTCATTATGTGTTCAATCCCGTATGTTTCACAAAAGTTTTCGTTTTGTAGTGGTTTTTGTTTTCATTTCAAATTTAGCTATGCCACCCGATAAATTCACCCCGTTGGGGAACGGACGTTTTATGGTATGGTGTCGTGCGGAATTACAAAGCGTTTTCTATCAAACCGCTACATCGTTTACCCCATTGGATATTCCAATTGTGTAAGCATAAAACAAATAACAAAAGCAGTATCCTACGAGGTAAATTAGATGTAATACCCTCGAAATTAGCACTATCCGCCAAATGCACTATACATGATGTTACCCACCGTACTTTATTGATATTCTGGTTTTTATATTTAATTCTCAGACAAATATTTCATCAAAAATATCGTCCATTTTTTTCTCGATGTCAATATCACCTAATTTTAACCCACATTGCAGCCTACGGGACAGCAATGGGCTGATTATTAAATGATAATTGTAAAGTTTCACCACGTTGTTGATGGTTTTCATCTCTCTAATTGTTCCGTTTCGCTACGCTTCACTTCACAATTAGAGAGATGAAAACGTCCGAATGAAGACTTGTTATATTAATTTTGATATTGTAATAACTAATAAAAACAAGTCATTATGAAACAAAAGTATCATTCGAACGCAGTAACAAATCTACACAATCGTACAGAAATTAAAAAGAGTTCTTTGAAAAATTATGAATTAGCTTATCTTTATAATACCTCTACTGCCACCATCAGTAAATGGAGGCATAGGGAAAAAATTGAAGATAAAAGTTCTCGACCCTGTAAGATAGTTTATGCTTTAAATCAACTTGAGCAGAGTTTAGCTATATCTATTAGAAAAACAACATGGCTTCCTCTGGATGAGGTTTAGGAGATACTTTTGGAAAAAAATCAAAGTATTACCAGAAGTTCTGTTTACAGAACGTTTTGTAGGTATGATGATCTTAATAAAGTACCTCAGCAAGAACGGGGAAAAGCAAAAAAAATTAAAGAATATGATCCGGGATTTCTTCATGTAGATGTCACTTATTTACCTCAATTTGTCGGGCAATAAAATTACCTGTTTGTTGCTATTGACAGAGCTACAAGAACTTTATTCTTTAAGTATATAATGCAAAAACATCAGAAAATGCAAAAGATTTTATGGATAAATGTTTAGATTTTTTTCCTTTTAAAATAACTCACGTTTTAACAGACAATGGTCTTGAGTTTACCAACAGTATTATTAAGTCCAAAAAAGGAAATTTTTGTAAAAAACCGTCTAAACTTGATGAAACCTGCAAAAAGAATAATATTGATCATCGGCTTACTAAGCCTAACACTCCGAAACAAACGGAATGGTTGAAAGAGCAAACGGTACAATAAAAAAGGGTACTATCCTTAAAGAAGAATATAAAAACAAACAAGAAATGAATAGCGAACTAATAAATTTTCTTTTACATTACATATTATATAGAAGCCATGGGAGTTTAAGAAAGGAACTAAACGTAAAAACGCCTTACCAGGCTATTGAAAAATGGTATGATTTAAAACCTGAAATTTTTAATCAAACTCCTTGTGAGTTTAAAAATTGGCATATAGCAAACAAATTGGGCATGTCTGAACCGACGTTTAGTCAATGGCAAAAAAGGGGAAATCCTGAAGATAAAAGTTCGTGACAGGATAAGATTCAAGGCGGGAGAATAAGGAAAGGGCTAAAAACCTTGCGTATAGCGAGAGTTTGTTTTTAAGCCACGAGCTGAAGCTAGTGGTAATCTTATATCTTCTTTAAAATTTTCGGACTTCCGACTTATTTCCCTATCATTTGACAAATTCACGTGATGTTTTATAGTGTCCGTTTTCTGTGATTGCCTGTATTGTGTAAATGGATGAGGCAAGTTGACTGATTAAAGGCTATATTCGTTTTTCCCCTTCATTACCTCAGCCTGTTTCAATATCACGGTTTTCCCCAATTTATCCCACACGTATATGTAAATTCGGGTATTTTCAATGGATTCAATCTCAACGGTTATTTTATCACCAGCGGGGTTGGGGTAAATGGAAATGATTTCTATTGCATTGTCCGGAGCAAGTACAGCATCTATATCACTGTATTTATAATTACCATCAAAATCAACTTGTTTTAGGCGGTAATAAATAATGTCAGCATCTGCCGGTGGTGATTCATCGTAATTGGTGTATTTAATGGTTTGTGTGATAACCCCTGCTGCATCCGTCGTTTTTATGGTTTCCCAGTTTGTATCCACTGTGCGTTGTATTTCGTAATAATCAACGTTATCCTCTGAAGCCATTTTCCATTCCAATTGTACTGTGCTGTATGATTCATCCTCCCAGTAATACATTTCCACATTGACAACGGATCCCAGTTTATCAATACCGTGAATTTTAATGTACCTTGCTACGCTGGAGTTACCTGTATAAAAGCCGGTTCCCTGCTGCACATAGTGTCCACGCACAACGGTTATATCGCACAGATTGTAGGGCGTGGTGATAAGCACGCCGAGGTTGCCAGGGTTTAAATCTGTCACGTTATTGATGGTACGTGTAGCCTTGATAGTGCCGGGATGGTTATTGATATCCCCTACTTTAATGCGTGAGTTTTCTGATTCATTGATAATACTTCCAGTCGTCCCGAGATCAACCACGCTAAACTGGAGATCAAGGTCACCACTAGACATTTTCAGTTCATTATCAACAAAAATATTCTGTGCCAGCAACACACCATCACTGCTGTTGGCAACGGTAAGATCGTGAAACGATGTTGTTGAACTGCCTCCTATGGTTTGGGATGATGAGGATGCATTGAATACAACCTCGCTGGTGCCGGTTAAAAAGGAAGAAAATACATTGTTTGTCCAGTTGCCGGTCAGTTTTAATGTGCCGTTGTTTGTTATTCCTCCTGATGTTCCTACACCAGTGACATGACCTTTTATATGTATTTCTGCATTTGTTTTAATCATAACAGGATTTTTCACGGTTAATACATCCTGTGCCCCAGGGAATCAGATAATGACAGTGATAACAGCAATAGTATGAAAATCTTAAGTTTTGTGTTCATGGTTTTGAAATTTATATTTTTATGCTATACATCAATAAATATAAAGATAAGGATAAATTATGATATGATGGAAAAAATTTCACGAGTGGAAAACTCAAAATAATCACGTAAATTTGCTTCTTGAAATAAAAGAATTAATAGAATACACCTTAAAATTGTGCATTATGATTCAACGTATTCAGACACTGTATTTGCTTGGCGCTGTTATTGTCGGGATTGTTATGTTTTTCATTCCCCTTGGTCATCTTATCCCGGGAAAAGACCTGGTGGTTGATTTTTTTCACAACGGGGTAATCAATGATGAACTTTTGGAAAACAGTTACAAAACACTGCCTTTAACTATGTTGTTGGGAATTTCTACAGGACTAAGTGTGCTTATCATTTTTCTTTACAAACACAGGGTATTGCAAATGCGCCTGTGCGGGGTTAATATCTTTTTAAACATAGGTCTGACAGGCCTGATTGTTTTCTACATGTTTGATGCAGCCAAAAAACTGAACGCCGGAAAAGATTTTAACGTGGCCATCATCCTGCCTGTGGTGAGTATTATATTCCTCTATCTTGCCATCCGCAACATCGGGAAAGACGAAGCCATTGTAAAGGCGGCTGAACGTATCAGGTAAGTATATAAATCAATTCTGACGCTGTAATCTTCGTCTGGCAATTTCCAGGTTTGTCCTGGCTTGTTCATCCTGGGGATTTATTGTCAATGAACGCTTAAGGTACTCTACTGCTTTTTCATCTTCACCTTCAATACCATAAGAAATGCCAATGAATTTCAAGGCTTCGGCATCGTTTGGTTTTATGTCCAGCAGTTTCTCAAAATATTGACGTGCTTTGACAGGCCTGTGCATGGTTCCATAAGCAAATCCCAATTTACGGAGCACTTCGGCATCATTGGGAGACAATTTTTCTGTTTTTTCAAACATCATAATGGCAGAGTCAGGTTCGTAACGTTTGTATAAGTACAAATCACCCATTGCTTCCCACAATTCGGGATGATTGGGATTGATTTCAGCAATCCTTTTCCATGTTTTTATCTCATAAACAGGCTTATCAATGTTTTGTGTTAACACCCCGTAGATGTTGCCCCAGACATCCTGATTTTCAGGTGCAATTTTAAGCACCCGGATGTAATAATCTACCATTCCTTCCACATCATTAAAAACTATATACCGGATGTTTGCCATACGCACCATCGGTTCAATGTAATTTGGATGAATTTCCATGGCTTTTTTTAAATACGGAATGGCTTCTTTCAACATCTCATTTCGTCTTCTGGCCGTATCCTGTAATTTTTCAGACTGGGCATACAATTCACTTCCATAGGATGAATTTCCTTTGGCCGAATTTTTTGAAATCTGTACATCATGGCCAAATAATGTCAGGCTGTTTTTCCATACGGTATTCCGGCTTATCGCTTTTACAGAATACAATCCCACAATAATCACCAAAGTATATACCAGAACTTGTTTCCCGTGTTTGATTTTTTGCAATTTCAGAAGGAAAAAAGCCATTATCACGGCAAAAGCAACGGAGGGGAAAAACATAAAACGCTCACTCATAAACGCCCCAATGTTTATTACCAGGTTGGAAGTCATTGATAAGGTAGCAAAATAGAACAAAATTGCCCATGCATACAAGCGGCGTTTTTTAAGTCCGGCAAGTGCCAGCACTCCTAATGAGACATATATTATCAAAGGCAAAAAGGCTTTCCAGTTGCTCCAGTCAATCAACTGAATATGATATGGATAATAATCCCATGTCAGTGGATGCGGAAAAATAAGCAGTTTAATGTACAATCCAAGTGTATAAAAAATGGTTGCAAATTTTTCACCAGCTTCAGCTTCAAGAAACGGGTTGTTCATCAATTGCCCGGAAGGTTCTCCCATAAGCTGCCCCAGCACAGACACCCTGATAACAAGGTATAATACTGCAGCCCCCAGAGCTGGGATAAGCGTAATCCAGATGTCCCGTTTTTTTCCCAGGTTGAAAAACCAAAGGCTAAAAGGGATAACAAACAGAAATGTAAATGCAATTTCTTTTGACATCATACCAAGGAAAAACACCACGAACATCCAAAACAAGTTAACAGGTTTATGGTTTTCCGTATATCGAATGGCAAACCACAGTGCAGCAAAAGCCCCCATGAAAGCAAATATTTCGTCACGTCCTTTGATGTTGGCCACAATTTCGGTATGAATAGGGTGAGCAGCATACAACAAAGTGGCAATAAAAGCCAGGGACAGCAATGGGTTTTTTCCTTTCTCGAGCGGGAAAAATTTTAGCAACACCTTATACAATAACAACACCGATAATACATAAAACAGCAGGTTGAAAAAGTGCATAACATGTGGATTTCCATTAAACACCGATTGTCCGATGGCAAAGCTTACCATACTCAATGGCCGGTATCTGCCTCCCTGAACAATGGAAGCATCTTCACCAAACATCCCTGCCATCATATCATGCGTCAAGATATCCCCTATTCCCTCAATGCCTTTTTGCGTGTAAACATTGTTTTGAATTACCATTTTGTCGTCAAGGGCAAATTCGTGAGGTATAGTATTGACATACAAACCAAAACTTATCAGAACTAATATCAGCCAACACAGGTTTTTCCTTTTCATTTTCTGTTTATTTTTGATGTTATGAATATAGAAAAAATACAAACACGAACAAAACATGTCAGAAAACTATTTTAATTATTTTTAGGGGTATGCATAAATTATTTTATTTTTATGCTGTAATAGATTATATATACCATGGGAATGAAAAAAATACTGATCACTGGCGGCGCAGGATTTATTGGTTCACACTTGTGTGAGAGATTGTTAAACGAAGGCAATGAAGTCATTTGCTTAGACAATTATTTTACAGGGTCAAAACAAAACATCATTCATTTGATGGATAATCCGTATTTTGAGCTTATCAGGCATGACGTTACCATGCCGTATTACGTAGAAGTGGATGAAATTTACAACCTGGCCTGTCCGGCGTCTCCCATACACTATCAGTACAACCCCATCAAAACGGTAAAAACATCGGTAATGGGTGCGATAAACATGCTGGGGCTGGCAAAACGCATCAAAGCCAAAGTACTGCAGGCATCCACAAGTGAAGTATATGGTGACCCCCAGGTGCATCCTCAAACAGAAGATTACTGGGGACATGTCAATCCCATTGGTTCACGCTCATGTTATGATGAAGGGAAACGTTGTGCCGAAACCTTGTTTTACGATTATCACAAACAAAACAAAGTCAAGATAAAAATTGCCAGAATTTTCAACACCTACGGACCTAACATGAACCCCGATGACGGCAGGGTGATTTCCAATTTCATTGTGCAGGCACTTCGGGGGGAAGACATTACCATTTATGGTTCCGGTAAACAAACCCGAAGTTTTCAGTATGTGGATGATTTGATTGAGGGAATGATGCGCCTTATGGATACAGGTAAAGACATCACAGGTCCGATAAACCTTGGTAATCCACATGAATTTACGATACTGGAGCTGGCAGAAACGATATTAAAACTTACAAATTCGACATCAAAGATTACTTATCACCCCTTGCCGGCAGATGACCCCATACAGCGGCAGCCTGATATCAGCCTGGCCAAAACAAACCTGAATGGCTGGGAGCCCACAATACAATTGGAGGACGGACTGAAACATACCATTGATTATTTTAAAAAGATACTACCCTTATGAAAGGAATTATATTGGCCGGAGGTGCAGGCACAAGGCTGCATCCCATCACACGAAGCATATCAAAACAAATCATTCCTGTATATGACAAACCGATGATATATTATCCCTTGTCGGTACTGATGCTGGCAGGTATCAGGGAAATTCTGATTATTTCCACGCCACATGATTTGCCCCTTTACAAAAACCTTTTCGGTGACGGTAAACAACTGGGGCTGGAAATTTCATACGCCGAACAAACCTCTCCGGATGGGATTGCTCAGGCATTTTTAATTGGGGAAGATTTCATTTCCGGCAATGAAGTATGTCTGGTGCTGGGGGACAATATTTTTTACGGTCATGGGCTGGGGGGCAAACTGCTTGACTCTGCCAAGCTGACGGAAGGAGCTGTGGTGTTTGGTTATTATGTCAATGACCCGCAGCGATACGGCGTGGTTGAGTTTGATGAATACGGGAAGGTGGTTTCCATTGAAGAAAAACCGGAAAAACCAAAATCCAGTTATGCGGTAACAGGGCTGTATTTCTACGACAATACGGTGGTGGAAAAAGCTAAAAAGCTCACTCCCTCAACGCGTGGTGAGTTTGAAATCACAGACCTCAACAAAATGTATCTTGATGAAAACAAACTCAAGGTAGAATTACTCAGCCGTGGTGTAGCATGGCTTGACACAGGCACACCGGATTCGTTGTTGCAGGCATCCAATTTCATTGCCACGCTGGAAAACCGGCAGGGACTGAAAGCATCCTGCATTGAAGAAATTGCGTTTAAACGCGGATTCATCAGCAAAAAACAACTGCTTGAACTAGCAAAACCCCTGATGAAAAACAATTACGGCAAATACCTGAAACGCATCGCAAAAGAAGAAGGTTATGGAAATCATTAAAACGGATATACCAGGCTTGTTAATATTGAAACCACGCATTTTCGGGGACAGACGCGGGTATTTTTTTGAAAGCTGGCGCGATGAATGGATAGAAAACATGGGCATCAGCACCAAATTTGTGCAGGATAACGAATCTTCTTCACGCTACGGTGTCATCCGTGGTTTACATTACCAACTGCCACCACACCCGCAAGCCAAGCTGGTACGCGTAATCAGGGGCAACGTGCTGGATGTGGCTGTGGATATACGGAAAAACTCCCCAACCTACGGAAAACACGTTGCTGTTGAACTTACAGAAAATAACCACTGGCAATTTTTTATCCCGCACGGGTTTGCCCATGGTTTTGCGGTTTTGTCCGAACAAGCTGTATTTACTTACAAATGTGATGATTATTATCACCCCGAATGTGAGTCTGGTATTGCATGGGATGACCCGGACCTCAATATAGACTGGAAAATTAAACCGGAAGATGCCATTGTATCAGATAAAGACAAAGATAATCCCGCTTTTAGTACGGTAAAAGGGGTGACGTTATAATATCATACCTCAAAACACAAGGTTCTACTGCAATATGATATCCTTATTATTGACCCATACCCGAAATAGGGATAATCAGCATTCCTGTTTTTAAGCATGAGCAAAAATAGCTGGTCAAACAATAACTGAGCCATGCTTGAGAATCAATATGTTCCAAAATTTTCATCGTAAGATAAATTGACGTAATAGGAAAATCCCAATTAGAAACAGCCAAAGAATTAGGCCTAAGTGAGGGCAGCATAAAGTACCACTTACGTAAAGGGACTTAAAAAAAACGATTACCCCGATAGTTACTGACCTTCCCACCCTTTCTCAGGGTTCTGCGCGCCCAGTGAGCGGAATATAAGTGCTTTATCCGCAGGTGATATTTTCGGCATAGGAGCCGAATGGGTACAATTGCGTGCAATGGCTTCCCGAGGCAAGATTGATAGTGTACCCGTTATTTTTCAACCTTGTCAAAGTCTGGATAATGCCGGCGTATTATTTGTTTTGCCGTCGCTCATAGCCAACGGACTCTCATATAACTCTTTTTAATTTGCTATTAAGACAGGAGCTCTGGATTTTCAATCAGTCAGGCAGGGCATTCGTGATTTTGCATTTGTATAAGGGCTATTTGATGACAGAAAGCATGTCGAATTTCTCATTGGTTACGAAGGCAATACCTTTGCTGCCAGCGGCAATGCAGAATCCGATATTCTCAGCATCACAGCAGTACACCACATGCGTGAAGATGCTGTAGAAGCGTTGCTGGAAAAGGATAAGACCAATATGCAACTGATAGAAAAACTCATCAGCGACAAAAAACTCCTGCACCTGAATTTTGGCGGACACAATTTTATTTGCGGAAATTCAGGTAATTAAATAATTCTTATTACTTTTAGCTCATATTTTATAAAGTATAAATTTTAACTCAATACACCATGAAAAAACTCCTTTATTTGACACTAATCCTAGCCATCAGCTCTCTATCTTTTGCCCAGTACAACATTAATTTGTCTGATGACATTCCGTTTGATGACTCCTATACCGTTGGCAAACTTGACAATGGATTAACATATTACATCAAACACAATGAAAAACCCGAAAAACGCGCCGAATTCTGGCTGATAACGCATGCTGGAGCTATGCAGGAAGAGCCAGATCAAAATGGCCTGGCCCATTTTTGTGAACACATGGCCTTCAACGGTACCAAAAACTTTCCCGACAAGGCTGTGCTGGATTATTTACAAAGCATTGGCATGGAATTCGGTCCCGACATTAATGCATGGACAAGTTACAACGAAACCGTTTACACCCTCACCAAAGTGCCGGTAGAAGATGAAGCTTACATTGATACTTCCATGCTTATCTTACGCGATTGGGCAACAGATGTATCCTATCTTGATGAAGAAATCAAAAAAGAGCGGGGCGTGATTCACGAAGAGTGGCGTGCCCGTAATTCGTCGTATTCCCGCATCGATGACAGCATCAAAATGAAACTGTACAAAGGGTCAAAATACGCTAAACACAATGTCATTGGCACACTGGATGTGATTGATAATGCCCCGGAGCAGCGCCTGCGTGATTTCTTTAACACATGGTACCGGCCGGATTTGCAGGCCATTGTGGCCATTGGTGACATTGATGTGGATGAAACCGAACAAAAAATAAAAGAGGTGTTTGGCAGCATCGAAATGCCAAAAAATCCCAAACCACGTGTTGAACAGAAAATCCCTGATCACAATGAAACACTTTATGCGATACATACCGATAAAGAAGCCAGCAATATTCGCATGCAGATGTATTTTAAAAATGAACCGCTTGATCCTGCATTGACGTTTGACAAATACCGTGAAAAAGTTGTGCGCGGGCTGGCATTTAGTATGTTGAAGCAACGGATAGATGAACGCATACAAAACGAAGGACAGCCAATGCAGTATGGTGGCTGGGGATACTACAACATACAACCGGAAAAGTCAGCGCTTTATTTTTATGCCTATCCGCTTGAAGGAAAAGTACTGCATTCCGCACAAATCCTGCTCGAAGAAATGCACCGGGCATTGCAACATGGTTTCACTGAGGAAGAACTGGATGAAGTCAAGGAAGTGAGAATGCGATGGGCAGAACGCAGTGTCCGTGAAAAAGATACACGGGAAAGCCGTTCGCATTGTTATAGTGTGGTCCATGCATTTAAAGAAGACGATGTAATCATGTCGCCTAAAACGGTTTTGGCTTTCTATAAGCAATACATCGATGATTTCAGCCTTGAGGAAGTCGAACAATCCATACAGGGACTCATGGTAGATAACAATCGTGTGGTTACTTTATCAGGACCGGATGATGTTGAGCTTCCCGGCAAAGAGGCACTGGCTGAGGTCATTGAAAAAGCTGAAAAGAAAGCGTATGAACCTTACGATCCGGTTAAAAGCATTGATGATTTGATGTCTGAAACACCAGAACCTGGTAAAATTATCAAGACTGAAAAAATAGATGAGCCTGAATGTGAAAAATGGACGCTTTCCAATGGCATGCAAGTCTATGTGAAACTTGCGGATTTCAAGAAGGATGAGTATGCTTTTTATTTCTATTCTAAAGGCGGGAAGTCCCTCTATGACGTATCTCAACGGGCTGAGATTGATGTTGCCGGGGGTGCTGTTGCAGAAAGTGGGCTGGCTGATTATGAACAAATCCAGTTAGACCGGTACATGAATGGCAAAAAGCTTTATGATTTTGGTGGTATCAATTTATACAATGAAAACATATTGGGCTTGTCCATGGTGAAATACCTTGAGGACAATTTTAAAATGTATCACCTGATGTTTACCCAACCACGGCTGGACAAAAAAGGATATGAAAAATACATGTCAGGCCGGGAAACTTTCTACAAAAACCGGTTGAACGATCCAAATACGGTGATGCGCGATAGCATTACGGCCATCCGTTATGATTATCACCCATGGTCAAAACCATTGGAATGGGAAGATTATCAAAAGGTTGCATATTCTGATGCCTTGTTGGATATTTACAAGGAACGGTATTCCAATGCCGCTGATTTTACCGTCTATCTTGTCGGAAATTTTGAGAGAGAAAAACTTAAAAAAATGGTGGAAACCTATTTGGCATCCCTGCCATCAGAAAAGAAAACCAAGACGTTCAAGGACATTAAGCGTTATTATGTTAAAAGTCCCGTCAGCAAAACCATTGAGATACCCATGGTTACGCCCAAAGCCAAAGTGCAGATAGAGTACCATAACTATATGGATTACACTTACGAAAATGTCACCTTGATGCGCGCTGTCAACAACATTCTTGATCGCCGTTTTACTGAGACAGTGCGGGAAGAAGAAGGCGGAACCTATGGCGTTGGCACCTATGGCTATATTTCTTTTGAACCCATTGAAGAGTATATGTACTACATTAGCTTTACCTGTGATCCTGAGCGGGTTGATGAACTGAAAGGCGTTGTGTATGATGAAATTGAAAAACTGACAGCGGGTGATATTGAGGATCATTACATCGGGGAATTCAAAAAAGCCTACGCTAAAAAACGCAGCGAAGACATGAAAGACAACTTCAGTTGGGTGAATATATTGTCTATGTATAATGAAAATGGTGTATATCCTTATGCTCCGACCATGGATAAGTTAGTTGAAAAGGCCACCAAAGATCAGATTGCGAACTTTGCAAAAAATATTTTCTCCGATGATGTAAAAATGGAAGTGGTGTTTATTCCTGAAGAAAGTAAGTAACAATTTTTGATATTTGGATCAATAGGATGCAGGCAGTTGTCCGGTGTTTCGGTTTTTTCGGGATGCCGGGCATTTTGTTTGTATAGTATCGCTGCCCTCTTACTTATGAAATTTTTTTATCTTTCGCTAATTTTAAGGCTGTTATGCATAAGAAATGGATTTACATATTTTTGTTGGTGTTGATTGTGTTGCCTTCGTGTAATACTTTTAAAGAACTTATGCCTACAGGTGAAAAGATTGAAGTTGAAAAGAAACCATTTACAGGCGAAGATTATGTTGAAGAAGTGCTTGGCGTGAGTTTTGAAATGGTAGCTGTTGAGGGGGGAACTTTTTGGATGGGGTCAAATGAGCCCGAAGCTGATGATGATGAAAATCCTGTACATAAAGTACATTTGGATCATTTTTATATCGCACGTTATGAAGTGACACAGGAATTATGGTTTGCTGTTATGGGAGATGATCCCAGTTATTATGCCGGCTGTTATAATTGTCCGGTTGAAGATATTGAAACACGAGTAGAACATTTTATTGATGCCCTGAACCGTGTCACAGGTAATGAATATCGTTTGCCAACAGAAGCAGAATGGGAGTTTGCTGCCAAGGGGGGAGTAAAGTCTAAAGGATACACATACAGTGGTAGTGATGATATTGATGAAGTAGCATGGTATGCTAATAATAGTAGCGGAAAAACCCATCCTGTTGGTCAGAAATTACCCAATGAACTTGGCTTATATGATATGTCCGGAAACGTTTGGGAGCCTTGCAGTGATAAGTATGATCCTGATTTCTATAATTTCAGCGTTCCGAACAATCCACATGCACCGCCTGAAGGAGATTACCATGTGTTACGTGGTGGCTCATGGTTTAACGATCCTCATGATTGCCGGGTGACAAACCGGATTGAAGGATACCGTAATTACGGGAGTAACGCACGGGGCATAAGACTTGCACATGATATGTAATGGTTATGCATATTGAAGCATTTAGAAAATATTGTATCAGCAAAGCTTGTGTGACGAAGGATTTTCATTTTAATCAGTACTCGCCCCTGAAAATAAATAGGGAAAATTCAGAACTCCTGACTTATCATAGTTCAATCTGTCGCAAATTTATAGATTAATTTTAAACTTGTCCCCGGAAGCTGCATTTGTATAATTAATTCGTATTTTTGAACAAAAGTACGACAAAATCAGATTACCTGCTAAAGTTAATAATAGACTGATTTACAAACATTAGGTAAGGAGTTCTGAGATTATGTCATTGGATAACTGCATCTTAATAACGTAAAATCCGTTTAAACTTTTGTGTTGATTGTTCCCCCAGTCCTAAGTATATTGACAAATTAACCGGCTGATATTTTTTAAGGTTTGTGATTCAATATGTTCCCACTTTCCACAAAAATCCGAGTGAAATGCTGCCGGATCTTTTATTTGCTTTTGTACCAGCATTTTAAATTCATATTTTTCATTAAAATACGTTGCCAGATATTCTTGTTCTGTTTGCCCGGGTGTGGGTATCAATATGGCTTTTCGCTTTATTTCAAACAAATCCATTAAAGTTGTGTAACCCGAGCGAGTAATAAGCACAGGTGCATGCTGCATGAGATATTTCAGTTCTGCACGTTTTAAATGACTGATTATCCTTACATTTTTATCTGTATGATCGTATGAAATGTCCGGTTGGCCGGCAATCAGCCAAATTTGTCTGTTATCATCTGAAAAAACATGTAGTAATTTACGTATAAACAATGAACGTTGTGGTTCCGGGCCTGATATCACAGCCAGCACATCGGGAATGGTATCTGTTGGTTTAGACGGCAATTCACAAAATCCAGATAAACTACCAAGGTATTGATAATGAAAATTAAAATGGCTGTCTGAATGTGCCAATTGACCGCTCAACGCGCCTGATCCGGGAAAATCAGGGATAAAACAAATGTCGTAGTTTTTTATTAATTGACGATGGATGTATCGAATTAAAGGCTGAAACATTTTCAGGTAAGGTGGCATAATGACATTAACCTGATGTGTTATATAACAGGATTTTACCCCTAAGTGAAACAAACCGAAGCGGTTATCGGAAATTATTAATTCCGGTTTCTCCCTGTTTACATATTGTTTTATCCATTTTCTTTCGTACAGCAAATCCCACAACATGCACGGTGCCTGAGCAAACAATTTTAACATTAACATTCTATGGCGGGAATAACGAATGTTATGCGATTTGAGGGGAAAAATGCGTAATCCGGGAAATTCCTGCCTGATCATTTCATCGGAAGGAGAGCCGGCAGCAACCGTTACCTCATAGCCTGAATTTTGAAGTGTCCGGATAACAGGGATCATCCGGCTAGCATGTCCTAATCCCCAATTCAGGGGAGCGATCAACACTGTTTTTTGACGTTCCGCCATCAGTTAACCTGAGTTTTATGTCCATTGTCTTCTGCCATGGCAGCAATTTTTTCCAGTTCCTTTTTCGGAACCGCTTTTACCGTTGAATCCGGGGTATCCCTTGCAATGGAATAAATCATCACCAAATCAGGACGTATTCTATCCAGTTCCT
>JBNGDT010000011.1:0-24140 GCA_049975305.1 Bacteroidales bacterium
TTCTTCCTTGTTTGGCGTAACACTTTTCAAATACCGGTTCAGCAGGCTGCCAAACGTGGAAAAAGATTCGGTATAAAACAGGCCTACACCCTGGGTATAGGGGCCATAATCGTATTGCATCTGTGATTGCGTGTTGGCACGGGTAAAACCTTTCACACGCAGGTTGCCTGATTTATTGACTTTCACCTGCACTTCCACATCGCCAACGATATCACTCGTGGTATTTTCATGTTCCCCCACACCCACATTGCCATTGATAAGCACCCTGTCGTTGAGCAACTGTGTTGACAGGGCAACTTCCAGTTCCTGGCTCGTTATTTGGTCGCCGGGGCTGTAATTCACCCCCACGTCGAAATCATCTGAAATTTGCGACAGCCAGTTGCTGATTTGATTGGACAACATTTCAAAGGAGGTGACACCGGCAATGTTGGCTCCGCGTGAATCGGTACCTGCCATTTGCATGTCATCAGGGGGTGCTTCTAAAAGTAGTTTAACATTCCTTAGGGTGAAAATTGTTTTTAGCTGCGGATATTATGGTCTGTTTACATTATCCAATTTAACTAAATTCCATTTTCATCTCAGGAATATTTTATACTAGTTTGCATATAGTAGCAATCATTTATTTTTCCTTTGCTCAAAAAGTGCTAATATTAAAACGGCTATCGATGAAACTACTAATCCCCCAGCTATACTAATTAAGCCTTTTAAAAAACTATCAAACAAATGGAAATTCACTAATATTGATACAACATTTGCAATAATAAATATTTTCAAGTGTTGTGTTGTAAACTTAATTTTCATGATAATTGTTTTATTAAGGTTTTCCAAACCAATGGTCCCATAACTGAACAGTTGCATCAGCTGATGAACCAGAGACAGCTGCAATAGAGCCAACTCTCGCAGCAATGCCTAATGCTGCCGGGGCACCAACACCAGTTCCAATTGCTCCAGCACCTCCTACAATAGCACCTCCTACAAAACCAGCCGCATCTGTTCTTGCAACACGATTCCAATTAAACCATCCTTCGCTCGCCTTTGTTTGAAATATTTCATTCCATTTATCTAAATTAGCATACCAATATTTTGATGAATATTCTAACACCGTTGTGCACATATAAAATTCTTTTAAAGCAATAGTATCAAAAATTGTTCTTTCTGCTTGATTGTTGTATTCATCAATCAATTTAGATAATTCTTCCGGATTATCAGAGTCTGCTGCATCTCTAAAAAGATTTGTTATGAGATATTTCTGAGCGTCAACAGTAAAATCAATTTTAGAAATACTATACTCCCAATAACACTTAAAATCTGTTTCATTATAAAAATAAACATAATCTAAAAACGAACTATCACAAAAATATGTAACCGTTTTATCGTCAATGCCGACCTTTTGTATAAAATACATTTCGGTTAAATCTTTGACCCCATCTAACATAACACCAATACTATCTAAACAAACTTCTTTAAACCCATTATAAATATATTCTAAGCCTTCATTATGTATTTCACCAACATAATAAAAATCCTCAGGTTTAATTTGTGACGTAGTTTTTAGGTAAACGTCTTCTCCGATATTATCATCATAAAATAAAATATCAGATTCCTTCTCACAACTTAAAAATCCAATAGAAAGTATTGCAATAATAAGGGACAGAAAAATCAAATTTGTTTTCATAATTTAAATGTTTTATGTTTTGCCCTACTTTGATTTCATACCGGTATTTTTAGCTAAAATACAAAAAAATTGGCAATGTTAGCTTAGCCGGTAAAATAAATTTTGACAATTTATTTTAAGGCGTGTTCGGGTCAATTTTTTCGCATAGTGACATGTCAATTATGCTGCAACCCTCCATATAATGGACGACATGCCAGGTAGTTTCTAAGAAAGGCTTTTCAGGTTGTGTTGCTTCAGTGATTTTTTCACTCCTTTACAGTTCTCACAAACGCATCCCCATTATCTGCCGTGAGCTTGGCTTTGGAAATGATGGCTGTATCAGAAAGCGCATACCAGCGCATGTTGTAAAATTCAATGTTGACATTTTCCCAGGATTCATCATAAGTAAAATCAATATTTTCAAGCCCAAGCTTCTCAACAAAATCATGGGAAGTAATGAATTGCATTTCACGGATGGATTTATTACTTCGGGACAAGCTATCTAAGCGGTATAACATTCCGTTGGTACATCCTTTGCACTGGGGACCGCAAATAAACATGTACCGCCTGCATGAATCACTGTAATAGGCTTTATCCTGTAAAAAATGCATGAGAATTTCATATTCTCCTGTTATTTTTACTGTCTCCTCTGTGCTGTTTTTACAGGCAGACACCATCGTGATGGCAGCAAGCAAAAAGATAATCAGCGGGATATATGTGTTTCGAATAGGTGTAAACATAATGTATCTGTTCGTTTTCCATGTTTGGGTTCTCCAAAAAGCAAACCATCTTTTGTGGAAATAAACCAGCCCGCAGCCACAAGGGTATCAAGCATTATTTCATCCAGCAAATTCAGGTTCTCATCAAAAACCATCAACGAATTACGTGCCCGTGGAATTTTGGCTTTGTGTAAACCATCGGGGCTTGCAATTGCTTCGCTGCGGTGTTTTACTACCTGATAATAAAGTGAATTGTATGAATCGTATCGTAAGCCGAGGTAGCGGGGTTCTGTTTTGCCATATTTCTTAATAAAAGCAAAATTATCCTTTGCTGAATCCGGTATAGGCCTAACAGAATCAATATACCGGCTCGAATGTTCCGTAGCTACATAACGACCTGTTTTGTAATTGTATTGATAAAGAGTCCCGGTTTCAGAATAAGAAAATAACACCGTGGAATCATTGACACAAAAATTATGATAAACATTTTGAAATTGCATAGTTGTCCAAAAGGCGGTATCGGAATACCGTCCATAAATGGATAAGCTGTCATTCTCTGTGTTGATAATTAATCCGGAAGGTTCATAGAACTGCTTTTTTATACTATCATAATTGGCTTTGGCCGTAACCGGTATAAATAAACGTTGATTTTTGTATTGCATCTCATGGCCCAAATAGGAAATGCAAACATAAGGTAAAGATGTCGTTGGTTTTTCCTTGTACAAGTTAAAACTGTCAGTAATCCGGTCATGAACATCAAATTGATAAACTTTGTATTCAGGCCAGGAAATGGCAAAGATGGTATCATGATTGACAACACACCATTGATTATGGGGGTCCACCAGTGGTTTTTTCAATACCTTCTTCAGCGGAAACGCCTTTTTCTTACCATTCATATTATAAAACACAAGGCTGGAATCCTGTGTGTTGATATAATGCAAAACAGGTGCCCCCCTGATTGTCGAAACATTAAAACTGCGCAGATGGCCTGAGTTTTCACTCAAACCATCCACAACAAAATTAATTTCCTCCTTGTGAGACAATTCAACATTGCTTTGATTACAACTGATTATCAATAATAAAACAAAAAGTATTAAACTTAACTTTCTCATTAATCAACAATTAATTGCAATGTAAACAAGATGTTATCACTTACACTAGGGTCTGCACCTGGCCGTGAAAAGTAAAAATAAGATACCTCTGACCCCTGAGGATTATTATGTCCTATTATGAGTTCATTATTAAGGATACTTTGTACGGTACTTTCCTGTAACATTGGAAATAATTCATACCATTTTTCTTTCTCAAAAAATTGTATAGTTTCATTAATGTTATAATAATCCAGGAATAAGCTGTAAATATCTGTATTTGATTTATTTGCAATAATAGTTACTTCCCACAAACAATTTCCTTCATCTGTTCTTAAACAAGTACATTCTTCTACCACATCTATACCTGCTGTCTCTACTTGCCATGTAAAATAATAAGGAGGTGCTATTTCATCACTACTTGTTTTTATCCCTTTATGATTTTTATAATAACTCATATCAACAAAACCACTTAAATCTGTCACTTCTGAACTGGTTTCTTTAATTTCTAAATCTTCCTTTTCACAACTCAAAAAGCCGATAAGAACAATGGGGATAATTAGTGCTGCAATAAATTTAAATTTCTTCATAATAAATAAGATTTTAAATTTTGCCCTACTTTGATTTCATACCGGTATTTTTAGCTAAAATACAAATAATTTATCAATATTCAGCTATGGTAAGATAGATTTCAAAAATCCATTAAGGCGTGTTCGGGTCAATTTTTTCGCCTAATTAAAAGATGAAAGATTTTCCCTGAATTTATAATTTGTATCCTCCTTTCCGGTTTTTTAGCTCAAAGCGGGACAACTTTTCTATTGTGTTTCTTATTTTACTATCCAACTTTTAACAATGAACTAAGTTACCCCCCCCCCAATATTATAATTCCAAATGTTTTTATATGTTATCCAACATATTCTGGAAATTTATGTAGGTGATGTTCAAATACTCCCCTAATTCTGCGGCTTTTCGAGATTTTAATGTGTTTTATAATCATCTTAAAAACCCAGGCTTTTCAGGCTGAGGAAAGGGAAATGACAGGGAGGGTTTTGCATGATAACCTTTCCCTACCTTCCCTTACCATAGCCCCTTACAGACTTTCGCTGATTGTCTCCTTCCGGTTCGTCGCTGTTGCAACTGTTTACAAGACCTCTCGGGATAAGGTAATAACCTTTCCTTGCGTCCTACCTGTTTTACTTTATGGGATTACGTTTGATATTTGGGCGTTCCCAATCTATAGCCCGGTTACCCTCCCAATTAAGCCTTGTATCAAGTTTATTCGCATGTTGTCTATTTTCAATGGTGCTCATGAGCTCACTATCGTTCGGTTCTGTGCGTCAGGACTTCAAGTTTGTTAATGGCTTCTTTTAGATTTACAGTCGCCCGCAACACCCTTGCCAATCACTAATGTTTCCTTTCAACCCGGCACATACGAGGACTTTCACCTTGCCAGGCTATTACCATGCCCGACATACAAAAATGCCGGAAATTATGATTTTCCCGGCCTTTTTTATCAGTGTGTAAATATGTGTTACAGTTTATCTTATTAAGGTTACTGTACCTGATTTATTATAAGTGTTTCCATAATAATCATCAAACTCAAGATACCATGAATACACCCCCTCCTGGCATTCTTCTTCTTTGTAATTTCCGTTCCAACCTTCTGTAAAATCGTCTGTAACAAAGACTTGTTCACCCCATCGGTTATAAATTTCCATGTGATAAGATTCAAGGTCAAATCCTGTAACAACAACTTTGAAGATTTCATTTATGCCATCGTGGTTTGGTGAGAATGCATTTGGTGCAAATACCAACTCTTCTTCGGCCACAGTAATCCCAAGTGAAGCGGAGTCAATACAACCAAACATAGATTCAGCAGTAAGGGTAACCACATAGTTACCGGATTGGTTATAAGCATGTTGTATGTTTTCCTGATCGGAGGTTGTGCCATCATCAAAATCCCAATGGTAAAAATAAGCTCCATCGGTATAGTTGGTAAAGGCAATAAGCGGATCTGACAACATTATATTTGTTCTGTCTGCTTCAAATTGAGCATCCGGTTTAGGATACACAGTAATGACTATTGTATCGTCCTTTTTGCATCCTTCAGATGAAGTAACCAACAGGTTTACATGGTAAGTAGTTGCATTATAGAATGTATGCTCAGGACTTTTATCGAAAGAAAGATTTTCCACATCACCATCATCAAAATTCCATCTGTATTCCTGGCCTATGTCTTCCGAGTCCTCGTTAAACTGTACTGTCAATGGCTGGCATCCTTCAGTAACACTGGCGTCGATATTTACCGATGGCAAATCGTAGGTATAGATAGGATATTCAATATAAATGCTGTCGAAATGACATTGATCCCATGCGGTAAATGCAAATACAGAATCGTGTTCAGTCGCTACGGTAATTTGCGGGCCTCCTAACAAGCTGTCGTTCATATATACTTCATAAGGCCAACTGCCGCCACCGCGTAAATTAAGGTTAAATACCACTGAATCACCCTGACACACAGTATCAGCACTGGCAGTAACATCAAATTCCAGGGAATCAAGCACAGTTACAGTGAAATACGATGTATCGCTCATACAATTAATTGCATCAATCACAAAGGCACCATATTCTGTGGTTTCTGTGGGAGCTACTTCAATGATGTCACCCATTAGCCCGTGATGAGTCCAGAATACATCATAAGGAGGTACACCACCGGTAATCATGCTGTATCCAATTTCAACGGTTTGTTCGTAACAAATGGTCTGGTCACCCAGTGTTTCAATGTGTATCGGTTCAGGTTGATCTACAGTATCTGAAATAGTAAAGTGACAATAGTGTGAATCCGTTACAGTGACTGTATAAATACCTGCCGGCACATTGATAAGGTCTTCTTCCCACGATCCGTTAGACCAGACAAAAGTGTAAGGTGGTGTACCACCAGCAGGATCAATATGAACAGCGCCGTCAGAATACCCGCCACAGGAACAATCTGTTGCAGTAATAGTAGCTGACAAAGGAGCCTCAGGCTGAATAATTTCTACGGTATCGTAAGCCACGCAATCATGATCATCAAATACGGTGACTGCATAAATACCCGGATCGAGTGTATCAATGGTTTGTCCTATTTCACCATTGGACCATTCATAATAATATGGTTCTGTTCCACCATATACATTTACACTTGCCCATCCGTTACCTTCACCATAGCAACGGACATCTTCATGTTCAATTTCAGCTGTCAGTGGCAGATCTGGTTCGTTTATTTGTACATACGCATAGGTCTGACAATCGTGTTGATCTGTAACGGTTACAATGAAAATTCCGGCTTCCAGGTTGTCTAGGTCTTCAGATGTATCTCCGGTATTCCACTGGTAATTGTATGGGGGAGTACCTCCGGTAACTGTCAAATCAATTGATCCATTGCCAAATCCATAACAGGTCACATCTTCTGATTCAATGTTTGTGATCAGTTGATCAGGTTCAATGACAACCATTGTCCAAATGTATTTGCAATCGTGTGAATCGGTAATTGAAACCGTATAATCTCCTGCGGGAATATTCATAAGGTCTTCTGTTTGCATACCGTTTGACCACTCATAATAATATGGAGGTGTTCCTCCTGAAACGGTTATATCAAGAGCTCCATCATATCCTCCCCAACAGGATACATTGGTATATACATAAGTCATACTTAGTGGAGCATCCGGCTCATCAATAAAGACAGAATCTTCATGCGTACATCCCACTGAATCAGTGATGGTAACATAATGCCATCCGGCATATACACCGTACACATTTTGCTGACTAACACCAGGAGGATCCCAGTAATAGGTGTGTGGTGGAGCACCACCGCCCGATTCAACATAGAGGTTCCCGGTTTGATCTCCGTGGCACAATACTTCATCGCCATCTGTTTCCGACCACATAGGTGGATACAAATGCGAAACATTGAGTTCTGCATACACTTCACATCCATACACGTCAGAAACCGTCACATAATAATAGCCTGCGGGAACATAAATGCTGTCAACCGGGCTCATGTGTGTATTGGTAACCTCATAAGAATATTCAAAGGTATATGGACCAGTTGAGTTCAGTGCTGTAACGGTAATCACACCGGTTGTGTCTCCATAACAAAGGATATTATTGCCATCAATTTCGACATCAAGTTCGGGAAGAGGAATAATATTGACCTGATCAGTGATGGAATCATCATCTTCATAAAAACCCTCCATTAGCCAGGTTTCTTCAAACCAATTTATGGGTATATATCCCAATGGGATTGAACCTTCTAACAAGGGACCAATGGTAAAGGGACCAATGGTAATGTCTTTTGTTCCATTTCTTAATTCATTAACAGTTATATATTCATCTTCCTCAAGGTAATTGGAAAGATCTATACCAGGCAATTCATATCCGGGAGCTGAGGCTTCAACCGTCTTCACATTGCCTGTTTCAGGATCTTCGTATGTGATTGGCAAATCAAAGGCAGGTATTTCATTGGATTTAAATGGGGTCTCCAACACAATTTCGATGGAAGCCCACACCACTGAATAGTTAAAGTCAAAAGCAAGGGAATCCCAGGTATGATTAGTAAAAGTAGGCGTTATATCATAGCCAAGTACATCAATATCCATAGAATCCCAGTCGAAACACGGATATGTAAAATTAAGGTCGTTGTTAACAGCGAAGGTTACTTCATCTGCATACCCGGAATCCACAACGTTGTTATTGTCTGCGGGGTCTGTGACTGTGTAAGGAACGTCAAGGGGGAAACCCAAAGTAACCCAAATTGTTGGACAGAAAGAAAACTCCTGTGTCATCCATGAGGTCATTGATATAGTAATTTGAAGGATATAATAATCAATGTAGGCTGTAACAGGACCTGAATTGTAAGTAATTGTACCACCATCAATAATATCAATGACATTAGCGATGGCTGGCCCGGTGGGAGGGGGTATAACATTGGCTATGGCACTGAGGAAAGTAAGGATGTTCAATTCAAATTGGATCCAGTCATCTTGTCCGTAAGCATGCAAACATTGAGTATTTGGATTAAGCCAGTCGTCTGTTTCAACATAGGGCAGGTCAATCTGTCCCGTAAGGCCGATGCCAAACCAGTCAGGTATGATAATGGGTAAAACGTCATCCTCGCAAAATGCAGGTAAGCCGGTGACCGGATCGAGACATGGGTAAACCGTTTCTCCTGTTTCTCCATTCAAATAAAATATGGCAATGGAATCATGTGGCAGTGGCTGTCCGGGAACCGGATCATGAGGGATGGCAATATGTGGCATCAGCGGTATAGTGGTTGTCCCAAACAATTCTACAACCAGATCCATGTGCATTCCAAAACCAAATTCAAGGTCAAGTGCAATAATACCGGCTTCGGGGAAATGTGTATCAAGATACCATCCGTTTTGAACTTCGTACCATGTATTAACGGTAACGGTTTCACCCGGATCAAAACTGTAATCATCGGGAAAATCAAGGGTAACTTCTATGGGGTAATTAATGTCAATCCATCCGGTGTGAAACCCATGAATGCTAAAGGTTGACCTGATAACGCCCCAGAAACCATAATCAAGACCCATACCGAAAGTTTGTCCAAAAATGCTGGTATATGCACCTATATTATCAGACTCATCCCACTCAATATCAATGATATCATAATCAAAATCCAGACTAAAATATCCACCGGGTCCCCACATATCCTGGTCTTCGGTTTGATAATTAATGTTGTGTATCAATATATTATCAGGACTCTGGGCATATCCGGATATGGTTGACAGTAAAACAATACTGCAGATAACAATAAATATATTACTTAGTTTTTTCATAACGTATTATTTTCGAATTATATTGGCAGATAAAAGGCTGCTCAATAGTGGTTTTATTATTATTTTCTTAAGACTCACAGGATAATTGGCATTGAGCCAGATCGTATAATTATAATCTCCGGCAAACATCATCATGCGTTCAAATTCGACACCCTTGGCTTCAAAGCTTACAGTGTAGATAACTCCGGTTAATCCGGAATGCAACTCTACCTCTTCACGGCTTACAAACTTAACCCCCTGGCTTTCCAGGTGTTCTTTAGTCATCACTTTATCAATGACAGGCCAGCTTGTTCCTTCAATATCTTTCACCTGGATACTTGCACTTGTTCCGGGATGAATATAACCGGGAATGTCTTTTGCAAAAACAAAATGTTCAGGTGGAATCAAAGCAACCCTGGTGTTTATCACAGTATCAAGTTTGCTTTCATCGTATGGTTTCTCTTTTACAGCTTTAATATAATAATCACTTACACTAAAGGTGCTGTCTTTTTTATAATTATTTTGAGCAAACAACAACACCGGAAGTAAGATTACAATTCCGCTGAACAATATACGTTTCATAAAATATTTAGAGCACTAAATTACAAAAAAGAATTCAATATTCCTAATCTATTTTAATGACGTCATACATGCTTTATGGTTGCCTTATTTCTGCACCTATATTAATGTTTTTTCATGCCCTGTTTTGCAAGCTTGTCATTTGTTTTGAAATGCCTTGCTATCACAAGGATAAAAAATATTTCCCATTCCTGTCAACGGCAGTATTGAATCACCCTATTTTGTTTTTATGACTTTTTTGTAAAATAGAATAAAAACAAACACCCCGGTTGTGATGGAAGCATCTGCGATATTGAAAACAGGTTTAAAAAACGTAAAAGCTTGTCCCCCGATTTTAGGCACCCATTCAGGGTAAAATCCATTGATGATGGGAAAATAAAACATATCAACCACTTTCCCGTGTAAGAACTTACCATATCCACCGGCTTCAGGAAACATATCGGCAACATGGAAAGAACTGTGTTCAAATATCAATCCGTAAAATGCTGAATCGATCAGGTTTCCCAATGCTCCTGCAATGATAAGTGACAACGCAGTAATAAAATAATAATTTGTGCCCTTTTTTATGCTTTGAAACAAATACCATCCCATAAAACCTATGGCAACAATACGAAACAAACTCAAAATCAATTTGCCTGATTTTCCGCCAAATTCCATTCCAAAAGCCATGCCCTGGTTTTCAGTAAAGTGAATGATAAACCAATCTGTAATGCGGTATTCTTCACCCAGCATCATGTGTGTTTTTACCCATATTTTCAGAGCCTGATCAATGATGATGATCAATAGGATGATTCCCGAGGCAATTAAAAATTTCTTTTTATTATTTCCCATTTGAACAGAGACGCATTGCACACCCAAAAATCAAAAGTACAGGTAACCCAAGCACCATTGAATTTTTAAGCATTGTTATTTTCTGTTGTTTTTTGCCTCAATGCTTAGTGTGGCATGTGGTACTGCTTTGAGCCTTTCTTTGGAAATCAGTTTTCCTGTTTCTCTGCATATACCATAAGTGCCGTTCTCAATGCGCACAAGGGCGGCGTTCAGATGATGGATAAATTTTTCCTGACGTTGGGCAAGCTGGCCGGCTTCTTCTTTAGATAACACAGCAGCTCCTTCTTCAAGTACTTTGAAAGTTGGGGATGTATCCTCAATATCGTTGCTGTCATCATGATTTAAGGCAGACTTATACATTTCAAAATCCCTTTTTGCCTGTTCTAATTTTTTCAAAATAATCTCCTTGAATTCCTGAAGCTCTTCTTTGCTGTATCTCTTTTTTTCTTTTTTTTCTTCAGTCATAGTTTATTGTTTTAAATTATTTTATTATTCGCTTTTACAATGAGTAATGTTGCATCTTTATTATTAATGTTTACGTGCGTTGCTGATTTTTGTTCCAGTTTTTCAACATATTTTATCGATAATGCCAAGGTTTGTTCACAAATATAAGATTCAAAGGCAGTTATTGCTTCCCGTATATCAGGAGAAGTGGCTACTTCAACAAAAATTTTATCGGTCACATCAAAACCGCTTTCTTTTCTCAGGTTTTGAATCCTGTTGATCAATTCCCTTGCATTGCCCTCTTTTTTCAAATCATCCGTTATTTTAACGTCCAGAGCCACCGTTAAATTTCCCTGATTGCTTACTTCCCAGCCGGGTATATCTTCGGAGTATATTTCCACGTCTTCGGTAACAATGGTAATGTGTTGACCGTCTGCTTCAAAGGAATATTTACCATGTTTTTCCAAACTAGCAATGTCCTCCTGTGACATCTGAGCGATTTTTGGTGCAATCTGCTTCATGAGCTTACCATATTTAGGACCAAGGCTTTTAAAATTCGGTTTGATCTTTTTTACCAGCACTTCAGAAGCATCCCTCAGATATTCAATGTTTTTGATGTTTGTTTCTGTTTTGATGATGTTTTCAACCTTTTGCAATTGTTCCTGCATTTGTTGGCCTGAAACCGGGATCATAATTTTTTGCAGTGGTTGCCTTACTTTAATATTGACTTTTCGTCTCAGTGCCAGTATCATGCTTGAAACAGTCTGTGCCATTTGCATTCGTTCTTCCAGTTCTTTTTGTATGAGGCCAGTATCACATACCGGGAAATCCTCATGGTGAACAGATGATTCAGCCTGGTTTGATGTCAGGTCTGCGTATAATTTTTCAGGATAAAATGGTGACAGCGGACACATCAATTTAGCTACTACCAGGAGGCACTCATGCAAAGATTGGTAAGCAGCGAGTTTATCCGCATTCATTTCCCCACCCCAGTATCGTTTTCTGCCGAGGCGCACGTACCAGTTGCTTAAATGATCAATCACAAAATCCTGTATTAACCTGCCGGCACGTGTTGGTTCGTAATTGTCCAGGGATTCGGTTACATCAGCGATCAAACTGTTTAACTGTGATATAATCCATTGGTCAAGCATGGGCCGCTGATCCACGGGTATTTTTTCTTTTGAAATGTCGAATCCGTCAATGTTGGCATACATTGCAAAGAAACTGTATGTATTATAGAGTGTACTGAAAAATTTACGCTGCACTTCTTCAATGCCCTTTGGATCGAACTTTAAATTATCCCATGGTTGGGCATTGGTTATCATGTACCACCGCAATGCATCTGCACTATATTTATACATGGTTTCAAACGGGTCCACGACATTGCCAAGTCGTTTTGACATTTTATTGCCATATTTATCCAGCACCAGGCCGTTGGATATTATATTTTTAAATGCCACATCATCGCTTATCATGGTAGCAATGGCATGCAAGGTAAAAAACCATCCCCGTGTTTGATCCACCCCCTCCGCGATAAAATCAGCAGGTACACGCTTGATAAAATCTTCTTTGTTTTCTATCGGATAATGCCATTGTGCATAGGGCATAGCACCGGAATCAAACCAAACATCAATGAGATCAGGTTCCCGTTTCATAGGTTTTCCGGAGTTACTGACAAGCACAATGTCATCAACAAAAGGCCGGTGCAAATCTATTTTTTTATAATTTTCAGCGGAAACATCTCCCCGTTTAAAGGCGGCAAACGGATTTTCATCCATCAATCCGGCCTGTACAGCTTTTTCAATTTCACTGAGTAATTGTTCCACCGACCCAATGCATTTACGTTCTTTTCCATCTTCAGTGCTCCAAATTGGCAGCGGTGTACCCCAAAACCTTGAGCGGCTCAGATTCCAGTCAACCAGGTTTTCGAGCCATTTCCCAAAACGACCTTCACCAGTGCTTTTAGGCTTCCAGTTGATTGTATTGTTCAGTTCTATCATGCGCTCTTTTACTGCTGTGGTTTTTATGAACCATGAATCAAGCGGATAATATAAAACCGGTTTGTCGGTACGCCAGCAATGCGGATAATTATGTACGTATTTTTCCACCTTAAATGCCTTGCCCTGTTTTTTAAGGGTTATTGCAATATCTACATCCAGACCATGGTCATCAGGTTTGGCATTTTCACAGTATTCGTTTTTAACGTATCGTCCGGCAAATTCACAATAGATGGAAGTATCAACATATTTTGCCACAAAATCGTCATCAATATCTTCAATGGGGATCATGCGTCCTTTTTTATCCACCATGGGGACCCTTTGATTGTCCTTATCTATCAAAATCATGGGAGCAATTCCGGCAATTTTTGCTACGCGGTCATCATCAGCACCAAATGTAGGAGCAATGTGTACAATGCCTGTTCCCTCGTCTGTGGTAACATAATCCGCCTCAATGATCCTGAATGCATCTCCCATTGGTTTTACCCATGGTATCAGTTGTTCATAAGACATTCCAACAAGGGATGAGCCTTTAAATTCATCCACAAGCTGCCATGGAATTTTTTTGCTTCCCGGTTCAAAATCATCAAAACATTCGTTTTTGAAATCTTCAGAAAAATATGCATTTACAAGGTCTTTAGCCAGTATAACATGTACCGGGTTTCCAAGGTAAGGATTGACTGTTTTTATCAGGGCATAATCCAGATTCTGACCAACAGCAAGAGCTGTATTAGACGGCAATGTCCAGGGCGTAGTTGTCCATGCCAGAAAATATACATTGGTATCACATCTGTCATGAATTATTTTGTTTTCCTTTCTACCGGGCACATAAAACATACCTGTAACGGTGGTGTCATTCACATCCCGGTAACACCCGGGTTGATTAAGTTCATGAGTGCTCAGTCCTGTACCGGCAGCAGGAGAATAAGGCTGTATGGAGTATCCTTTATACAGTAATCCTTTGTCATACAGGACTTTCAGTAAATGCCACAAGGTTTCAATGTAACGGTTATCATAGGTTACGTAGGGCTTATCCATATTGATCCAATATCCCATCTGGCGGGTAAGGTTTTCCCACATATCCGTATATTTCATCACTTCACTGCGGCATGTTTTGTTAAACATTTCAACACTGATCTCTTTACCTATATCTTCTTTTGAAATTCCCAGTTTGTTTTCAACAGACAATTCAACAGGCAAACCATGTGTATCCCATCCTGCTTTCCGGTTGACCAAAAATCCCTGCATGGTTTTATACCGGCACACAATGTCTTTAATAGTGCGTGACATTACGTGGTGTATTCCGGGCTTACCATTGGCTGAAGGAGGCCCTTCGTGAAAAATGAAAGGGACAGCGTTTTTTCGTTTTGTTATTGATTTCTCAAAGCTGTTTTCTGCTTCCCACTTTTCTTGTATTTCACGATTCACTTCTGTTAAATTGAGTGAATGATACTCAGGAAATTTTGAATGCATTCTTTTTCTTTTTTTATCTGAATTTTACAATCTGCAAATATACTGTGTGTGGAATGAGTTTCCAAATGTTATTGGATACAGATACAATTAAATCGAAAAATCAGATTTTTCCAAAACTAACTGTAAATTTAGAATACAGTCTATTGTTTAACGTCTTCGGAGAGGCTTGTCTGACTGTCATCTTCGTTAGTATGATACAAGTCTATGGCAACAATTACAGCAATAAATCCCCAGAATGGCGCAGATGCTTTATCGGTATCAAGAAAATTGTTTAGAAAACCATGAATAAAATAGGTCATCAAGCCGATGAGTGACATCAACAATAAGGTTCTTGTTTCTTTGTTTTTAGTTTTTTTATACCTGTTCAATGCAGTAATGAGAACAGACACCATGATCAAAATAAAACTGAGGGCTCCCAAAACACCTTGTTCAGAAAGCGGGCCAAGGTACTCGGAGTGTGCATTTCCCATATCGCCTGCATTGGTACTGATGATTGTTTTCTCATAAGAACGCTGAAAAGGAGCATACTGGAATTGATATGTCCCCGGGCCCCAACCCACAAAGGGTTTTTCCTTGAACATCCGCAAAGCACAATTCCATCTGTTGATACGTTCTTTGTTGGATGCATCGGAAGCAATATTACTAATGCTTTTCATATGTTCTTTAACGTCGTTGGAGCTTTCCTGTTTGTTCTGTTCCAACATGATCATAATATCAGATTGATAAACAAAAAACACGGTAAGTAACACTACCATGCCCGAAAGCACCCATTTATAATTTATTTTCAACCGGATAATGAGATATATGCCCAATGCTCCTATAAGGCTAATCCATGCGGCCCTGGTGTATGAAAACACGATGGAAATTAAAAACAGGAACAATAATAATACCATAACATACTTAAAAAAAACTTTGTATTTTTTTATAAACAAAAAACCTGTAAGCACTGGAATAAACATGGCCAGAATAGCGCCATAAGAGGTATGGTCATTGTAAAATGGTTTGACAACAGAATGAGCTGTTTTTTGTGTAAAACCCATAGTTGCATGTTCAACCAGGGAAATAAGAATAACAATCGCAACAGGGATAAGGGATATCCAGAAGAATTTTAAAATGTTTTTTTTCTTTTTCAGCATCAACACCAGCAGGAAATAAAAACCCACAACAAACCACAGGCGCGACAAAAAATATTTAATGGATACCCATGGCATTGTACTGGTAATACTGGTTAGCAACATCCAAAACAACATAAAAAATATAGCCCATGTTACCGGATGATTTAATACTTTTTTGTCGTAGGATTTTTCCAGAGCCTGTTTGAGGAGAAAAATCAACATTAAACCAAACAAAATGGGTTCGGTAGGCAAAGCCATGTTAAACTCAAGGTTGGGATAAAACATATCCAGTGGAACAGACAGGGGAACTAAAAAGATACAAACCCACAGGAGTTTATCCATAGCAAAAAAACCAAATAAAAGCACGAGTAACACAAAAGGCAGGAGGCTAACCATGAATGTTTCCATGGTCAACAAAGCATAAGCATTCAAAGCTATAAAGAAAAAGCTCAACAGATAAAAAAGCCATATTTTTTTTTTATTGAGGTCCACGTTTACGCAACTCGTGTTATTTTGGCTTTGTCAATCAGGATTAATATAAACAGCCCTGCAATGAAAGCACCGAGTACTGAAAAAAGGACAATAACCCAACGTAACGGATAGGCTTTCTTATCAGTAGGAAAAGGCTCTGCAACAACATGGGCATAAGTGATTTCTTTGCTTGTATCCATGATGTGTTGTTCCAGCTTGATCTTCAAATCATGAAGATCCTCCATCGCATACCACAATAAAGAATCTGTTTTAAGGTATTCCCCGCCAAATTCCTTCCAGTTTTCCAGGTTCTCGTGTGCCTCGATAAGACTACGGCCATTGGCAATGGCTTCGGTATATTGTTCTACTTGAATTTTATAATTCAGTAAATCATTTTCTTTTCTGTACCTTTTCAACACGCTGGTAAGGGAATCTATTTCGTTCATCTTTTGGTTGACCCTTCTGTTGTAAATGCGTACCTGTTCTTTTGATTTTAATTTATTAAGCTGAAGTTGTTTCTGATTGTAAAATGCAATAATAGAATCCACAACATCAGAAGCCAATTGTGGATCTGTATTCATAAATTCAATTTTTATGGCTTCATTCGGGGTTTTACGGAAACTTATATTTTTATCAAAACGCTTATTTAATTTAGTAATGTATTCCGGGTCATCAGAAGAAATGCCATAATGCTCTGCCATGTTGAAAGTTTCATATATTTTAAAGCGTATATCGCTGGATTGAAGTACTTCCAGCATTTGTTCAGTTTCTGACTCCTCTGACAATGACATCAAATTGAAAGGATACAGCACTGCTTTGGATTCATATTTTGGTTTGATAAAAATACTTGATGAAAACAAAACAGCAAGCGCTCCGGCCACAACCATAATGACAATCAAATGGTATTTCCACCGATTAATGAGGTTAAACAAATTTTTGTTTTTAAAATAACTTTCCATAACAGTATAATTTGGTAGCTGTAAAGTCAGGTACCTGACTTTACGGTTTTTTGGGTTAAATTTTATTTTTTTTTTAAGTTCTCAAATAGGATCAAAACAATTACCGCAAGCAGAAAAACTGATACAGTAGATAGCATCACGATAAGCCAGCGCACAGGATAACTCTTTTTTTCAGCTTTTACAGCTTTACTCACCACATATTTGTAGGGAAGATTCTGTTCTGCATCGATTTTTGCTTCCTTATATTTTGATTCAATTTCTGTTAATTTTTTCTGTTCAAACTCAAGTGCACTTATGATATATGTATAAGCGGCGCCATATTTAGCAAGTGTATCAAGTTTTTCCTTGATAAGGTTTGCTCCTTTAAAATTGCCATCAGCCAGCGCTTTAGCGTATTGGTCGTTATAGACTTCTGTTTGGGATGCAAATTCAAAAACTCCATGACTATGCAAGTCATCTAACTTATTTTTCATGTTTTGAAGTTTTTCTTTTTGATTCAGATACTCTTTTTCAACAAGATTCAAGGCTTTAGCAGCCCGTTCCTGTTTCATTTGATTCATCACAGAATCAAATTGATCGGCAATTGTATTGGCAATTAGCACTGCTGTATCCGGACTTTTGTCCAACACTTTTATTTCCACCGATTGATATTTTGTCCTGCTGATGTTAATGTTTTTATCGTATTTTCGGTGGAGATTGGTGATCGGATATCTGGCGTTGGTGTCAATTTCATAATATACCATCAAATTTAATTTTTCGATTATCCTGTCTCTTATATCACTCGATTTGAGCACCTGTATCATTTGCTCAACTTCTTCTTCTTCACCAAAAGCCAACAAGTCATTTTCTGTAGCCCTGTCTGATAAAAGTGATTTAGATACACTGGCAGAGCTGGTAGGGTATAAAATCACCGTTGATTCATATTTTTCCTGAATCATCAAGCTTACAACAACAGAAACCACTACAGCAACAAAAACCACTATGACAAGCGGTCTCCGGTATTTTATCAATAAATCCAGAAGATTATTTGCTTCAAACTGTGATGAATAGTTTTTTCTTTCCTTCATTCAATTCATTCAAAATGTTACACAAGGCACAAAGGTATAATAATTTTTTAATTCTACTTAAACATTTACCACTGAATAGTGTTACAAAAAATATTATCTTTGTTATGTTGTAACTAGTCAGACACGTGCAATGTTAACCGCCTGTTACCACAAAGACGCTGAGACGCGACATGGTGATGAAACGATAGAGAGATGGCACGATAGGGAAATGGAGTGTTGGTGTAATAACAATAAGGAAAAATAAAAACACATAAAGAACTAAATGGTTATCCCTTTATATATATCTCGTGCCATCATGCAATTGTTCAGGCGTGTTTTCGTGCCATCCCGCTATTGTGCATTCGTGCTTTCGTCTAGTTTCTGCGGTGAGGAACTACTTTTGTTGATACTGAGATACTGATAGTTATGTTATTTTAAAAGATTTATGTGTTAATAATAATATTACAGGATTATGAGAAAAGTGTTGGAAGAGCCATACTGTAAGGAGTGTAATCAGGTTGTCAAGACAATTTTTACTAAATTAACTCCCGGCGAAATTGATTATATAACCGAAAGGAAAAGTTGTCAGACTTTTGAAAAAGGCATGATCTTATATGAAGAAGGTAGCCGTATCAATGGATTTTACTGTATTTACCAGGGCATTATAAAAGTTTATAAAACCGGGGTGGAAGGGAAAGAACAGATTATTCGCTTTGCAAAACCCGGAGATATCATTGGGTACCGTTCTGTCATCAGTGGGGATCCAGCATGCACCTCGGCAAAAGTGCTGAAAGATGCAGTCATTTGCTTTATTTATACCCATGATTTGTATTATTTGCTGCGAAAGAATGCAGAGTTTGGTATTGAAATGCTTCATCTGGCTTGTACTGAATTGGGAGAAGCCAACAATTATATCACTGATATAGCACAGAAATCTGTCAGGGAAAGGTTGGCAGAAGTGCTTATTGATCTTAAGAATCAATTTGGGGTGGATGAGGATGGCATTCTTCAAATATACCTTAAGCGGGAAGAACTTGCCAATCTGATAGGAACCACTACAGAATCAGTTATCCGCTTGCTTTCTGAATTCAAACAGGATAAACTCATCGGCTTGCACGGCCGTAAAATCATTATTCTTGATGAAGCCCGGCTAAACCGCATTGCTAATATGCTGTAAACCATGACAACGGATATCATCAAAGAAAAGATCCTGAACCAACAGGATATTTCCCTGCCCGAAGCCATGCAATTGTGGTCATCGGTTTCCTTGTCAGAACTCATGTATTTGGCAGATACCATACGCACGCATAAACACCCCGGCAAGCGCGTAAGCTGGATCATTGACAGAAACATAAATATCACAAACATTTGTTTTTCACAATGTTTGTTTTGCAATTTTTGTGTCAGGAAAAACAGCCCGGACGCTTATGTGCTCAGCATGGATGAATACAGGCAAAAAATTGACGAGTTGTTTGATATGGGAGGCGAACAGATTCTATTGCAGGGAGGGTTACACCCTGATTTAAATCTGGATTATTATGTGGATTTGTTTTCACGCCTGAAATCTGAATACCCAAACTTAAAATTACATGCCTTAGGGCCACCTGAGGTTGTCTGGTTATCAAAACAATCAGGGAAAAATTACGCTGAAGTGTTGCAAACATTGCGAGGTGCTGGTTTAGACAGCTTGCCCGGAGCCGGAGCTGAGATTCTCAGTGACAGGGTACGTAATATTGTTTCTCCAGCTAAAGCCACCACCCAACAATGGTTAGATGTTATGCGCGAAGCACACAGACATGGCTTGATCACATCAGCTACCATGATGTTCGGTTTTATCGAAACTGTACAGGAGCGCCTAAAACATCTTATTCTGTTACGTGATCTTCAACATGAAAAGCCTGAAGGAACTCCAGGGTTTTTGGCTTTTATTCCCTGGCCATATCAGCGGTATAATACCCATTTGCTGGAAAAACACCCTGACATGCCAAATGTATATGGGGCAGAATACCTCAAAATGATAGCATTTAGCCGCATCATTTTACATAATATTCCGAACATTCAGGCAAGCTGGCTTACTGTCGGGAAAGATGTGGGATCCATGGCACTTCATGCCGGGGCAAATGATCTGGGCTCAATAATGATCGAAGAGCAAGTGGTTTCTGCTGCCGGATCTCACCATAAAATTACGCAGGACGAACTTCAGGAACTTATCCGAAAATCCGGTTTCCATCCGGTCAGACGAAATCAAAAATATGAATTTCTGTCTTAGAAGGAATGCTCTACTTCTAAAGGGATGGAAATCAATCCATCACCTTCATTGTGTATAAGGCAGCTTTCATTTTTCGCATCTGGTCACGGTTATCGCCACGTGGATCATAAATAAACGCCTCAATGCACACAAATTCATCCCTGGCATCATCATATTGAATAAAGGCAGCAAACGGCCCACCCATAAAATCATGTTCCACTTTCCACAGGCCTTCCATGATCCAGGTTTGCTCATTGTTGATCATTTTTTTTGACAAAATGGGATAATGATACTTGGTTTCTGTTGTCATGTAACTGCCTTCGCGAGGACCCGGCACATTTTCCTTCAGCACTTCATTGCGTTTTTTTACAAAATAATCCAAAGCAGCGCTGTCACGTTGGCATTTTCCAAAGCGATATACCAGGTAACCATGACTTGCCTTTTGTGTTTCATAAGCCAGCCATGCAAAATTTTCACGGTTTTCGTCAAAACTGTAATTTTTCGGAACTGCCAATGATACATGATGATCTTTTTCAAGACGTTCCCTATATGCCTCAACATGATAATTTTTCAGGTATCTCAAAATCCTATCCCTGTCAGCTTTCAGAAATATCTCTTTCAATTTTTCTTCATTCTCTTTTACCATTTTTACAAATGTTGGTATATCAGGTGCTTTAATGTACACGATAGTCTGCGGTTCGCTATACACATCTTTGGCTTTTTTAATTTCCCCGTATTCAGCTCCTTTACCAATTTGGGGGATAATGACGTTCCTGTTTCTACGGTTAAGATTTTTAAACTCTCCATTTTCAATCTGTACCAGGTCAAAAATCATCTCTTCCTGTGGTACCGTATATAAATCCTGATGATACACATCCCTGAGCGCCTGGCCCATTTCACCTTTCCAATTAGCATTGCTCATTACTACCAGAATTTCCCCGGGGTTTCCCGTAGCTGCTTCTTTGATGTTCAACTCTTCCCTGCTCTGATTGCAGGAAACAATAATCAGACTCATCATTGTTGTTATGAAGAATAAATACAAGCTGTTTTTTACAGATTTTTTCATATTATATTTCATTTTAGTGTTTAATATGTTAGTTGTTTTTGGTAAAACCATAAAATAACTAAAATAATACATTAGTGGAAAAAAAAACATATTATCATTAAATTTCAATCAAAACTCCGAATAAAAATATCGGACCCCGAAACAATGACGTCCTTCCGGATGATGAAATGAGTTTGTTCCCACATTTTGTTTTACGTATTGACGGAACTGAAGTAGGCCGTATTGTAGAAAGCCCAGATTATTCACATAAAGCCTATATCGTTAGATATCTGAAATGAAAAACCAGAAGTGACTTGATACCAATGCCTCGATTTTGTTTTGCAATATTGCTTTATCTTCAGGGTTTTGATGTTCTGTTTTGCTCCGCTTACAATCATCTTACCAGATTCGAATGCCTGCTTCGGCTGGGTTTGTTTAAAATAGTACAATACATTGCAGTGCATGTTTCCGGCATTATTATTTTTTTCACAGACAAAAACCGCTCACATTATATCATTAATGAGTTAATCATGTACTAAGGTACAACAATATTTCCAGAAAAAAAATAAAAATTGATCTTTTGATTTTTACTAAATAAGCTTTGTTTTTCTGCATTTACCACATTACTACACGTCTAAGTTCCATGAGTATTTCATCCTGAAACACGGAACATGCGCCAGGGCGCAGGCTGGCAGCATACGGCTATAAGCCGGAGACCGACCCGAAGTGGGGGCGCCCAAATAAACATTCAGATAAAAATGTGGCAATCTCATTAAATAACAAATAAATAATCCCAATCCCCTGTATTGTTTACTTGTTTTATTATTTTTGACATCTATGTTTACAGAACGCCAAAATAAAGTATCAAAACTGATTCAAAAAGACATCAGTGACATTTTTGTGAAACATGGTAAAGCATGGTTTGGCTCTGCCATGGTTACAGTTACGATGGTTCGTATTACCAAAGACTTGTCGATTGCAAAAATTTACATTTCCGTATTTCCCTCTTCAAAAGCTGATGAAATCGTTGAATTGTTGAATTTTAACGTAAAAAAGGTACGCTATGAGCTGGGGAACCGGATTCGGCATCAATTGAAAAATGTTCCCGAACTGCAATTTCACAAGGATGACAGCCTGGATCATATTGAAAAAATTGATAAACTTTTAAATGGTTGACATTGAGATTTCCCTTATACATAGCCAAACGGTATTTGATTTCCAAAAAGCGCAGAAATGTCATTAACATCATCAGCGGCATTTCTGTCATTGGTGTTGGAGTAGGTACCATGGCATTGATAGTGATCATGTCAATTTTCAATGGATTTGACGACTTGCTGCAAAACCTGTATCATGCATTTGATCCTGATTTGAAAATTACAGCTGCCGAGGGGAAAAGCTTTACACCGGATTCAATCACCCGGTCTGAGTTAACATCACATCCTGACATCCGGGAATTTTCATACATCATTGAAGAAAACGCCCTTCTGAAATACGATGATCAACAATTTATTGCCCGGCTCAAAGGGGTGGATTCCAATTACACAAAAGTCAGCGGTGTGGATACGATGATTACCAGTGGGAAATTTGAGTTGTATGACAGTGGCATCCCGCTTGCCGTGGCCGGACAAGGTGTGGCTTACAGCCTGTCGCTAGGCATCAACAGGCATACCCCGGTAAAATGTTTTGTCCCAAAGCGGGATGCGCATTTTACGGGCAGTTTTATGGACGCCAGCAATGCCATCAACCAAAAACACATTTATGTGGCCGGATTTTTCTCCATTCAGCAGGATTTTGATAATCAATACGTGATTGTGCCGATAGGTTTTGCCCGTGATATTTTCGGGTACGATGATGAATACTCATCCATAGAAGTAAAATTAAAACCGGGTGCTGATGACCAGCAGGTAAAAAGGGAATTGCAAACCTCCCTCGGTGATGATTTTCTCATCCAGGACAGGCGTGAACAACACGCCCTGTTTTATAAAATCATGGCATCGGAAAAATGGGCTGTGTTTTTGATTCTCAGTTTTATTTTACTCATTGCCTCTTTCAATGTTATCGGGTCACTTACCATGCTTATCCTGGACAAAAAAGAAGACATCTATACCTTACGCAGCCTGGGCGCCGATAACAAAACCATCAGCCGTATATTTTTGATAGAAGGATGGTTGATTACCGCGGTAGGGGCTGTTTTTGGCCTGCTGACCGGCACGGTATTGTGCTGGTTGCAAATGGAATTCGGCCTCATCAAACTTGGCGGCTCCGGGTCATTCATCATTGATGCCTATCCCGTGATTTTACGGGGCATTGATTTTGTGCTTGTCTTTTTCACTGTGCTGCTCATTGGCTTTTTGGCTTCATGGTACCCGGTGAGGTATATTACGGGGAAATACCTTTGATGAAAAGAAATAACAAAATCCAAATAACAAATAAATTTCAAAAACCAAACAAATTACAAATCCCAAAATACTAACCAGCCTGTTCTGCCTGCCGGCAGGTAAATGACAAAAAACAAATTCCCCTTCGCCCCCTCGAAAGCTCACTGCGAAACTTCAGTAAATCTGAATGTATATATATATATCAAATTACCGTTAATTTTATTAAATGAATACTCAATCTTTCACCTAAATTATTTATCTTTGCCGTTCAAAC
>JBNGDT010000012.1:0-22712 GCA_049975305.1 Bacteroidales bacterium
TAACAGAACGCTGTTGCGCACACTGTCTCTCTATCGTGCTTTCGTGCTATTGTGCTCACAGGGCTCCATCATTGCATATAAAACGTATAATCTACGCCGTTAATCTTTGCAACAGCTTCGTTGTCACAGGTTCCGATACCAAAATCAATGGTAATAAGGGGGAAATTTTCAATGCTCATATCCAGTTTGCCCGCTCTTATCCATTTGCAGTTTACAATGACATCCAGGGGATCAAAATCATGTATTGTCAACGTATAATTGACACTGTCGGAACTGATACCAGACTGATCTCCCGTAATCAGGTAATTATCATCCCAGGGGTTGAGCAAAGTTTCCTCTCCGGCAACCCATTCACGCTCGGTGTTTTCTTCATAATAAATGTGGCCACCTTCAGGGGTGGTAATGTGCCCATCAACAACCTCAAGTGTGTAGGTTATATTACCGGCTGTGTTTTGCCCGTTGTTGGTACAAATACGTGTCCCCTCTACTTTATGATCATTCTGATAAAAATTCTCGAAAGTAATGGTAAGTTTGGACCCTGGTTCACGATAAAAATCGGTGGCTTCAATATTGATCACACCGCGCCGTTGCCTGCCATCTTCACAGGTCATGTTTTGATCTCCATAGTTCACACGGATGGTTTTTGGCCATGTGTCCAGGTCAAACGGATCAATGGTAATTTGAGGGAAAGAATCGGTTTTCACATGTTTTGGTGGATTTGCGCCCCTGTTGTCTAAGCTGTCATCAGATGTGCGGGTGGCCGATTCAGCTTCATCGGTAGCTTCGGCAAACATGTTCTGCGCTTTGGCATAATCGCCAATAACATCCATAACTTCTTCGTTTGATAATGTGTCATCGTTTTCTTCATCATCTTTTTCACAGGCAGAAAAAAACACAAGTAACGCAGCAAATAAAAATACGAGATAATGGGTGTTTTTCATAATTTTTAGTTTTGGTTATTATTCAACAAATGTAAAAAATATTCCTGATACAGAATATTAATTTTGCAAATCTGATACTTTTTTTGGATGCCGCTGGCATTACCAGCTATCACATCTATGTTTTGGACATACTTTTTAATCAAAGTTATTGATATTTCTATTTTTGATGGTGAAAAAGCCGTGGACAGGAAGTTAAAAAAAACAAAATCAAAAGTTAGGGGTTAGGAGTTTCGGGTTCCGTGTTTCGGGTTTTGGGTTTCAGGTTAGGTTTTTATTCGACCTTTACTATAACAACTCAAATTTTCCCAAAACTAACTGTAATTTTAAAGTAAGTTATATAAGAGTTTATTGCCCTATCAATGAAAGAACAGGTATCCCAGTAAGATAGCAGCAATGATGCCGGCCAGATCGGCAATGAGGCCTGCAATGACGGCGTGTCGGGTGTGTCTGATACCTACTGATCCAAAATACACAGCAATGATATAAAACGTGGTATCGGTAGCTCCCTGAAACATGCATGACAACCTGCCCACAAAACTGTCCACACCATGAATATCCATTGCTTCAACCATGAGGCCGCGTGCACCACTGCCGCTAAGTGGTTTCATAAAGGCTGTTGGCAAAGATGGCACAAAATCTGTATTTAACCCCAGTGCTGTAACAACGGTTTCCAGGCCGGAAATAATAAACTCCATAGCACCGGACGCACGAAATACACCAATAGCCACGAGAATAGCAACCAAATAGGGAATGATTTTTACAGCCACCTTAAAGCCTTCTTTGGCGCCTTCAATAAAGGTGTCATACACATTCACCCGTTTGCGTACAGCAAGGGTAATAAACAAAATGATGATGGTAAACAAAATCACATTGCCTACCAGTATGGAAACTATATTGGCAGTATCAGGGTCCAGTTGCGAAAAGCCATAAATAATTCCCGCGATCAGCAAAGACATGCCTCCGAGAAACAACACAATTACCCTGTTCAGCAGATTTATGCGTTGAATACACGATACCGCAATAATTCCGGCCAAAGTAGAGAAAAAAGTAACCAGCAATATGGGGAGAAAAACATCCGTGGGATTGGCAGCCCCCATTTGGGCGCGGTAAACCATCACAGATATGGGAATGATGGTGAGGCCACTGGTGTTGAGTACCAAAAACATAATCATCGCATTGGATGCCCGCTTTTTATTTGGATTCAGCTCCTGTAGTTGTGTCATGGCTTTCAGTCCGAGGGGTGTTGCCGCATTATCAAGTCCCAGCATATTGGCGGCCAGGTTCATCACAATGCTGCCATTGACGGGATGATTTTTGGGTATCTCAGGAAAAAGTTTTGTGAACAATGGACTGATTCCCCTGGACATTATGTTGATAACACCACCTTTTTCTCCAACTTTCATCAACCCCAGCCACAAAGTCATCACGCCGGTGAGCCCCAGTGACAGTTTAAAACCAAGTTCCGCATTATCAAACGTAGCATTGACTATATCGGTAAACACGGCCGTATCACCCAAAAAAATGAGTTTGGCCAATGCCACCACATACGCAATCAGGAAAAATGCCACCCATATATAGTTTAAAACCATAGCAGCAAAATAAAACATAAATTAAAGCCAAAATTTTAGTAATAAATATTTTTGTTCACAAAAAGCTGTTGATTGATTGGTTATTGTTAATGGATTTTTTTTTGCAAATTTGCTGCATGGAATGGTTTTTTCATACAAAAGGCAATGCAATTACTGCCGGAGACTTGCATCATCTTGTAACGCACCGTCTCCCCGCACATCAACACTTGCATTACATCAAAGGTGATGATTTTTCTCATGATGAAAAATACCTGGTACGGCTGGCTAAAACTGTCTCAGCCATGGCAAATAGTGGAGGAGGCATTATCATCATAGGAATAAAGCCATCACGACACAAAGCCGGGAATTTTGCCCTCATTCAGCAGGAACCGGATATTACCATTATTAAACACATTTTGATAGCCAATATCAATCCTTTTCCTGATGGTTTAAAAATCAATTCTATTGAAATTGAACCTGATGCATTTTGCATGGCAATAACAATCCCTGCCGGCAAAGAGGGCTACATGTTTTCAGATTACAGGTATTATGGGTTTGAAAACCAAAAAGCAAATAAACTTGGAGCCGATGCTGTCGGGGCCTTGCACCATAAGACCACAAGGAAGCATCTTGAAATCTACAGTATTTATAATACTCAAGGCGTTCCTGAAATGAAAGACGGAAAATTTTCCATTGTCAGGTTTTATCCCAAAGTGCTCATTCGCAATGCCGGAGATGCTATGGAAAAAGAGTATAAAATGGAAATAGTTATGCCAGCTCCTTTATATGAGGAAAACAGCACTCTTACCAACCACTTCTCACATTATGAAGGCAAGGATGTGGTATTTGCATTTCCGGGAAGAATACCTGTTTTTGGCAGTGAAATCAACATGATGCTTGATTTTATGTTTAGAGTAACGCCGGATAACATCCATAGTTTTTGTAAAGGGACACTGCAATTGCGTTTGTATTATTCTAATGGGGTACACCGTCAGAGCTTTCCACTTTGTGAATTGTTTACCTATCGGGGAGACATGTTAAAACAAGCAGATTTCAATCTTCCTGCCTTATAGTGGCATTCTATTGCAAAGGCAAAACATGAAGTGAATCTATCCTTCCAGACTGATTCATATTTCCATCAATACTTAAGGATTTGCTGCTGATAGATATCATCGCCAAAATGTATCTGAATATTATACAAGCCGGGAACCAGTATTGAATCTGAAAGTTCTGATAACACAAAATGATGTTTGCCTGCGGTCAAATGGCCTATATTCTTTTCAAACACTTTCTGTCCCATGGTGTTCCATAACCTGATGATGATATCCGATTCGATTTTCAGATACGCATCAATGTTAATGATGTTATTAAACGGATTGGGATACACATCCAGATTACCATAAGCAATGCCGGGAATCCCGGTCAGATTATCGCAATACACAGTGTTTGAATACGCATAATTATATGAATTTCCGTCTCCGGGCTCACACGGGTCAGGTTTTCTTACCATGATCTGGTAATATACGCCTTCTGGATCGGGGTTCATTTCAGCGTAATCAAAATCATTATACAAAACAGAATCCACCACTTCCATATTGGAGGGGGATGTTCCCCTGCGGATGAAATAATACACAACAAAATACCCTTCATAGGAATCCCAGTCAAGATAACAAGCCCCGAATTCATCTTCATTCACATTCAGACTAATGTTTGAATGCAAATCGCCCAGGGAAGATTCATTTCCACAGGTATCCACAACAGAAATTTTATAATTTTCATCATGTAATTCAGCATTCGAACTGGTATCTACATAAATACCCGGATTGGTAAATGGAACGGTGGCAAGCAATTCAAAACCGGAAGTAACCGGATTTTCCTTGTAAATGTTATATTCAGACGTGCCGACGTTTTCTGTTTTGTTCCATATCAATTCCACGTGATTATCATCATTGACAGTTGCCAGGCAAATATCATCATCTTCGTAAGGATATGACAACATCACTTCGACGGTATCACCATATTCACAATCATCCGTATCAACAACAAACACATGATAGACATTTTCGGAGTTTACATCAATGGTTTGTGTGGTTTCACCAGTATTCCACAAATAAGAAGCATATCCGCTGCCGGCATCAAGGGTTGTGCTTTCACCTGAGCACAGCCAGGCTACGCCACTATCAAATGCTCCCAGGTCTTGTAAGGCTGGTTCTTCCACGATAGCAGATTCATACATTTCACATCCAAAACTGTCAGTAATGGTCACAAAATACTCACCAGGCCCTAAATTTGTGGCTACAGGGGTATCTCCGGCACCATTTGACCACTGATAGGATAAGCCAGTTGCTGTACCACCATCCACAACCACTTCAATTTCTCCTTCTTCTGCTCCATGGCATGGCATATCTGTTACATTGATTTCAATGGTATGCGCCTCAGGATCCGTAATTTCCACAGAATCGGATATTTCACAGTAATGGGCATCGGTGACATCTATATAATACCATCCGGGTTCACAACCTGTGATGATGGAATCCACATCCACAATGTTGCCTTCAAATGTCCATAAATATTCTATATAGGGTTGTGTTCCTCCCTGCGGTATGGCGGCAATGCTGCCATCATTATACCCCTGGCATGTGATGGGTGTTACATCAAAAGACATGGTCAGCGGATCTGGTTCTTCGATGGAAATGGTTGTATCAATCATGCAACTGTTGTCGTCAGTAACCACCAGGGTATAATCACCAACACCCAGGTTGTCAATACTTGGATTGGTACTGTAAACACCAGGTTCGCCTGCAAGTGTCCATTCGTAAGAAAGTGTGCCGGTACCTCCGGTCGCTCCGGCAGTAATGCTGCCGGTTGTATCGCCATGACACAACACATCTTCAGGATCAATGGCTGTAAATTCAAATACAGGGGGAGATACCAAATTGTATGATTCCGACAGGCTGCAACCATTGGCATCGGTAACTGTAACGGTATAATCTCCCGGGCTTAATCCGGTCAGGTCTTCGGATACATCCCCTGTATCCCATTCGATGTAATAAATAGGCGTACCACCTGAAATGGTAATATCAATTTCACCATCGGTATCACCATAACAATCTACATCGACAATGGTTTCTGTTACCGATAAAGCTTGTGCGGGTTGTGAGATTGTTTCAGTTAGTTCTTCGAAACATCCATTGGCATCGGTAACCGTAACGGTATAATCACCAGCAGGCAGATCAGTAAGGTCTTCGGTTTCTGCGCCGTTTGACCACATTATTTCCAGGGGAGGTGTTCCACCTGACATAGTTAAGTCGATGGTGCCCGTACTGTCTCCGTAACATTCAATATCCGTTGTCACAGCAGATAATGCAATGGCATCGGGTTCAATGATGGTATTGTTCCTGGTGAGTGAGCAAGTTCCATCATCCACAGTAACAGAATAAGTTCCGGAATTCAGGTTTTCCCTTAGCAATCCGCTGCCGCTGTCACTCCACATATAGATGTATGACGGATCATCCATAAACAATTCGATAACACCATTGTTTTGACCGTTGCAATCAATCTGATCTATACCCAAAACGGCATACATCTCGTTCTGAGGATTAAGAAAAACAGTTGTGTCTAAGGTAAATTCGCCAAGGTTATTTTCCACTTTAAGATGATATTGCCCGTAAGGCAAACTGTTAAAAACTGCTGTTCCCTGCCATGTCCGGCCATTGTCAATGGAATATTGGTAAGGAGGATTGTCCGTATTTTCAACAATGGAAATACTACCATTAGCCGTATTCAGGCATGTGGGATCAGTAAGGCTAAAGGTATTGTCTGATTCCACACTGAGGTCCACACCGATCAAACCAGTGGTTGAACCCATAAAATAATACGTATTGTGAAAATTCGCAATGGCTGTTTTATTGCTATAGCTGCTGCCATTGAATGAGGCACTGGATTTCACAAATGAATCAATATTTCCGTTGGCATAGAGCAATGAAAGTGATACGCCGGGATTCATCGTAACAATATCTGTGATTGTTTCCCCCGGATACGTATGGGAATAAGTTGTCCATGAGGTGCCATCAAATACCGCCAGGGTAGAGTCTGTTCCTGCCCATGTACCATCGGCATCTTCAAAGAGGCCATCAACAACCGTTCCCCCGAGATCATTAGAGTCATAATTGGTAAACGTAGAGCCATCGTAAACAGAAATACCCTGCTGCGTAGATATCCACAGGTTTCCGGAACCATCTTCAAGCAAATCGTTAACAGAATCGTTGACAAGCCCGTCTGTCATCGTAATGGTATCCATGCTGCCATCGGTGAGTATTTCCATCAGGCCGTAATTTGTGCCTACATAGATGGTGCCATCGGCCATCATTTCCACAGCAATGACCGTGTCATTGACAAGTCCGTTTACAGAAGTGTAATTCACAAAAGTTTGATTGTAATATTTAGTCAGGCCTGTGTAGGTGGCAAAACAAACAGTATCAGCTTCTTTGTTTATGTCAACCACTTTATTTCCGGCAATACAATCAATTCCGGGAACAATTTTGAATGTCCGCCAGTACTCGCCGGTATATTCATTGGCTCCATGGTTTGTACCAATCCACAAAACACCATCATAATGATGTAGCGTGTTTATGGTACTATCAGCAAGGTGGTGATTTGTGCGGACATTGTAAAAGGCATTTTCTGTATCACAAACAGAAACACCGCTATGGGGTGTTGCAAGCCAAATCCTATTGTCAGAGTCCACGAATGAAGATTTAATGATATCTTCAGACAAGCCATTTTCGTATGTTAATGTAGAAAAAACAGTTCCGTCATAATGAATGAGCCCTTCATCGGTTGAAAACAAAAAGTCACCATTTTTCATCTGACTGATATGCAGAATGTTGTTGGTAGGCAAACCATTGTCTGTATTAAGGTAAGTCCATTCGGCCTTATTAAAAATGCCGATACCGCTGCTTGTTCCCACCATAATATTTCCATTAAAATCCTGATATAGAGATCGTACCAGGTTAGAAGGCAAGCCTTCGTTAGTGGTAATGTTTCTGAATGAACTTCCATCCCAGATGTTAGCCCCGTTAGCTGTTCCCAACCAAACTTCTCCACTGTGGAGCGGTAATATTTCAACAACCGAATTACCGGTAAGGCCATCATTTACATCATACACCTGCCATGAGCTACCATCATATACCGATACCCCTGCATTGGTTGAACCTACCCAAATGTTTCCTGATGAATCTTGTGCGATGGCCCAGTTGGTGTTTGATGCCAGGCCATCAGCGACAGTATAATTGGTCCACCCAAGGCCATCGTAAACTGATACGCCATCTCCACCCAGGGCAACCCATACCTTTCCATCTGTGGCTTCGATGATTTGATAAGCATTGGGATTGACAGGGCCTCCCAAATCTGTCTCCTGTGTCCAGGAATTACCATCATACCGGGAAATCCCTTTATAAGTTCCAACCCAGATTTCTCCAAGGCTCTTAATTTCTGTTACCGATTGAACTTGTTTGTCAGTTAATGCTTCTTCATATTGAAATTCAATGTCTGCCTGGCCAAAAAGACACGATGCAGCAAAAACAAGGATGATAATAACAATTGTTTTTTTCATATTGGAAAATTTGTTTTACCCAAAAATACAAAAAATATTTATATGCTGATAAATAAAATAACAAAGTTTTTACAATCATCAAAACAAATCAGAAAGCTAAATCATTTGATTCATCAAGTTATTTTTCTCAACCATCACAAAGAAATGAAGTTGAAAAAAAATACCAATAACACCATTAATCAAGTTTTTGCAAAGCTGTTTTTATCCGGGCAATGGCTTTTACCAGGTTTTCTTCAGAATTGGCGTAGGATATACGCAGGCATTCGGGCGATCCAAAAGCATCACCCCCGACGGTGGCAACGTGTACATTTTCAAGTAAGTACATTGCCAGATCACTGGAATTATTGATAATAAAATCACCATATTTTTTACCAAAGTAATGACTTACATCGGGGAACACGTAAAAGGCACCACCAGGTACGTTAGTTTTCAAGCCTGGAATATCCTTCAGTAGATTGAGTACAAGATCGCGCCGTTCCCTGAATTTATGTGTCATTTTTCGAGAAGCTTCGGTACCTCCTTTCAAGGCAGCTTCAGCGGCTTTTTGGGCTATAGAACAAGCTCCGGAAGTAAACTGTCCCTGTAATTTCTGGCATGCATTTATTATCCATGTGGGACCAGCCATATATCCAATGCGCCAGCCTGTCATGGCATACCCTTTGGAAACACCGTTAACAACAACAGTCTGGTCTTTAATGCTATCAAACTGGGCAATGCTCTGATGTTTTGACACAAAATTTATGTGTTCATAAATTTCATCAGATAACACAATAATATGGGGATGTTTTTTCAAGACATCAGAAAGGGCTTTTAATTCTTCCTGTGTGTAAAAACTGCCTGTCGGATTTGAGGGCGATGAAAAGATAATCAGCCTGGTTTTTGCATTGATGGCAGCTTCAAGTTGCCCCGGACGCATTTTAAAGTCCGATTCTATGCCACATTTCAAAATAACAGGGGTACCTTCAGCGAGTTTCACCATTTCAACATAGCTTACCCAGTACGGGGCAGGCACAATAACTTCATCACCGCGATCCACAACACTAAGCACGATATTAATTAAGGAATGCTTAGCCCCTGCTGAAACCATAGTCTGGTCAGGGCTATAATCCAAATTATTTTCCTTTTTTAATTTTTCGGAAATCGCTCTTCTGAGTTCAGGATAGCCCGGCACTGGTGGATAATGCGTCCAGTTTTCCTGAATAGCCTTTATGGCTGCATCTTTTATGTGCTGGGGTGTGTCAAAATCCGGTTCCCCAATGCTTAAGTTTATCACATCATGCCCCTGCGCTTTGATGTCCCTGCTTTTTTTTGTCATTGCCAATGTAGCACTGACGGATAATTTTTCTAAACGGTTTGAAATTTTTTCTGTAATCATATCAGTGTGTAAATTTTTATGTAAATTTAAACTTTTAAATTGAAATTAAACATATTATTCAACATCATTTAAAAAACAGAACTTATTATGATAGGTGAAATTCTTCAAATTACAATCCCTGCTCTTCTGGTTTTAGCCACAGCAATTTATATGATGCAGAGGCAATCAAAAAAAGAGCATGAACTTAAGTTAACTGAACTTGCCCTGAACAATCAAAAAACAATCACACCCCTCCGGCTGCAGGCGTACGAACGTGTGGTTATTTTCCTGGAAAGAATAACACCCAACAGCATTGTATTCCGATTGCAAACCCCTACAATGACAGCAGGACAATTGCATAAGGAAATGCTGGAACTGATCAGGGCTGAATATGAGCACAATTTGTCTCAGCAACTGTATTTATCATCCCATGCATGGGGAAAAGTAAAACAAGCCAAGGAATTGACAATAAAACTGATCAATGAAGCTGCCGATAGTATCAAACCCGATGACAATGCTCTGCAACTAAGCCGTGCTATTTTTGACAAGCTTGTCGAACATGAAAAAGCGCCAACCCATGAGGCCATTGATACACTAAAAGAAGAAATCCACAAGCTTTTCAGTTGATTTTTGCTGTGGAATAATACCGATAATTTATCTATATTTTTTGATTCTTAAATCAAAAATCGTTAATCCTTGCTCTTAAATCCCGTAGGATAGACATCCAACGGGATAAATCAATTTCTATCTGATAAGCGTTACGGTTCCTTCTTTTTCATGCCATATTCCAGTATAATCTTTGAATTTACAATACCAATAATATATACCATTTTTCAACAATGGGTCTCCTTTATACCGATTTCCGAGAAGCGTGCCATCCCAACCTGATTCAAGTGGCTTATCAGGATCATATACATCGGTTTCAAACACCAGTTCACCCCACCGGTCATGAACCCGTAATGAAAATTCATTGGGGTCAATGCCTTTGCCATAAACCATAAAGAAATCATTTTTACTATCCCCATTTGGGGTAAAAGCGGTAGGTGCATAAAATGTAAATTCATCCTGCACAAGGATTGTTTTTACGGCTGTATCACGGCATCCTTCTTCATTTTCTACCACAAGCATAACTTCAAATTCTCCAATGTCTTCATATATATGTCGTGGAGAAGTGAAATGTGAAGAATCACCATCACCAAAAAACCAGAATGATGAATCAGCGAGTTCGGATAGGTTTATAAATTTAACCTGCGGGTTCAAAATACTTACATGATGAGACTCTGCATAGAAATCAGCATTTGGGCCGGGATATACATATATCATATCTTCAATAAATTTTTTATGTTTACAGCCAAAAGCCGATGTTACCGTCAAGCCGACTGAGTAGTTGCCTGAATTTTCATACACATGGGTAGGGTTCTTAATGTTGGCAAAATGCCTATCTCCAAAACTCCATGAATAAGAATAATTATCATCCGGATTCAGTTCAGTAAATTTCACAGCCAAGGGAGGGCAACCTTCCACTTTATCTACAACAAAATTGTTCGGAGGTTCAGGCATCACAATAATCTCAATGCTGTCTTTCACGACAGGTGTGCCACAGGCATCATGTAAAGTAATGATATAATATGTTGTTTCCTCCGGATAAACAGTAAAAGGTGAAGGAACGACATCTCCGGTTTGTAAGGTAAGCGTATAGGGACCTCCATTTCCACCGGTTGCATCTACATCTATAATGGCCGGATCGCCCGGGCAAACAGTATCGTAACTTGTTGATATGTTTTCAATAATAAGGTCGGGATAAACCTTTACCTTCACGTTGTCAAAAGCGCTTGAACATCCGTTTGCATCCGTTACATAGACAGTATAAGTTGTAGTAGTATCCGGGTTTACGGTGGGATTATGCACATTATAGGTACTTCCGTCGGTTCCCTGCCAGTGAAAATCATATTGACCACCACCAAAGGGAGTACCACCTGTTGCCTGTGCGCTGAGCTGAGTACTGTTGGTCTGACAAATCCAATGATCAGCACTGTTAAGTTGTACCTGTAACAAAGGTGGTTCTTCTACTTCCACATCCATTGTAAGCCGGCAATTGTGTGAATCAGATACCGTTACTTCATGTACGCCAGCGCCAACATTGACTGAATCATTTGTTGTGCCGTTGGGCCACAGGTATGTGTATCCGGGCGTACCACCACTTACTTCAACCCATGCAAGGCCGTCATCATAACCATAACAACTTGCTGGTTCAGCATAAATATATCCAATCATCTGGGGTGGTTCGTCAATAAAGAAAACAGTATCAATCTGGCATCCGATGATATCTGTCACCGCAACATCATACATGCCGGCACAGATATCCTGAAAAATAGGCCCATCTGCAGCCCATGAATAATCAAAAGGCTGCAAACCACCGTCTATTATCACTTGAGCATAGCCGTCACAAGATTGGTAACAATTGTTATCTTCTGTAATCAGGGTCAAATGCATTTCAGGACTAACGGTAAGGGTCATGCTGCGTACCGGAGACTGACATCCATGTGCATCTTCCACATACACAGAATACGTTGTTGTGGTATCCGGGGATACGGTTAATGCATTAGCCCCCGGGCTAAACCCACTGCCACTATCCCAATAATATCCATAAGGCTCAGTTCCGCCCATGGCCTGTGAATTTATATTTACTACATCCCCTTCACAAATGGCATTGTCGGGAGATATTGTAACCAACAATTCATCAGGTTGTGTTAAGGTAAAACTCTCATTAACAGTACAATTATTTTCATCAACAACGGTCAGATAGTAATTTCCAGCAGGCAAATCTACCCTGTCAGGTCCACTTCCACCATCAGACCAGTTATAGGTTAATGTACCTGTTCCTCCGGTTACTGTTACATGTATTTCTCCATCATCAGCATCAAAACAAGATATATGTTGATAAGATGTGTCTGTGATAACCAATTCAGGGGGTTCTGTTATGGTAAAATTATCTGAGATTTCACATCCATTGGCATCCGTAACCGTTATACTGTAATTTCCGGCACACAAATCGTCATTCAGGTTGTTAGATCCCCATGAATAATCATAAGGCAGTGTTCCGCCCTGTACATCAATTTGAGCCCAACCATTACATGATTGATAACAGGGATCGTCTTCAACCGTTAGTGTATATGTTAATTCTTCAGGTACAAAAATAGTTTGAACAGTATCACCGCTTAAGCACCCATTATCATCAACAGATAATGTAATATCATGGTTTCCCGGATTAGTCCATGTTACATTAATCGGCCCTGCTCCCGAACCTGTAGCCGTACCACCATCAAAATCCCAGGAAAAACTAGCCGAGTCAGTTGCATTTCCAACGTATTCAACTATAGTAGAATCCCCGTAACAAGGAATAAATGTAGTGGTAAATTGCGCATTTGGAGTCAGAAAAAATCCGATTTCAACCACAGCGGTATCACTGCATGCAGGTGACATATTTTGCTCCACAAGCTGGAATTCGTATATGCCCCATGTATCCACAGTAACCGTTGGATCGGTACTGTTTTCCTGCCCGCCGAAATCTGCTGTTCCCGGACCGCTGATCTGAGACCATTCCACAGTGTTTACAGATGAATCAAGGGTAGTATGGAATGTGTAGGTATCAGAACATACCTCATCAGTGAGAGGAACAACATCGGCCACAGGTGTAACACAGCATTCAGGATCACCCCAATCCCTGACATGCACTGTAAAAGTTGTATCATACTGGCAACCAAAGTCATCAATTACGGAAAATGTATAAGTCTGATCTCCCGGAGTATCAGGAAATGCAGTTGCTGAGCCTCCGGAATTAGTATCCATACCATTTCCACTCCAAAAAATATCAGCAGGATCATAGGTATGTTCAATCGTCCACAAATCGGCAGGCGTAATGGAACTATCAAAATTCAATGACACCTCAAACAATGTTCCATCATCAGCCCCCCAGTCATCGATAATAACAACACACCATTCACCATTGATAGGACAACCAACAAGATCATCAAACGTCCCTGTAGGTAAATAATCCCCAGCGGGAATATTTCCTCCAACACTAGCACACCAATCAGTGTGTGATTGTGAAGCATTCATTGTCCAGCAATAATCATAACCCACACCGGGGTTGCAATTATCGTTATGATCGGGTTCTCCAAAATAATCACCAGAACAAGGATTGCTAGTGCTATAGTAATTAATTTCAGCTTGTTGTCCATTTGGGCACTGAACATATATCCAAATGTCAGCCACCCAGGAATGTTCAATATTCATACAAACAGATTCCAGATCATTGCCACTAATTATGGTTTGCCCTGGCTGAAATGCATTCACATTCCAGCAAAACTCCTGTGTAACACCCAGATTATCTGTAATACATTCCTGAACAATCTGATCATCAGTAATTGACATTGTCCATGTATCGGTACTCACACTGCCACTGAAATTTATCGGTTCTCCCGGGCAAACGGTATCCGGGTCAACAGTTATAGAGCCATAAATCGGGTCCAAAGACACCCTCACTCTGTATTCTTCGGTAAATATTTCGGTACAACCATTGATATCCGTAGCCACCAACGAAATAAAATAACCACCGGATTCGGTAAACGTAGGAGAAAACTCATTCTCACCCTGTCCGGATAATTCAATAATGTCATTACCTGAACTTGCTGTCCATTCCCAGGTTACATTGTTATCGGATTGAAAATAATCGGTATTGTTGTTTGGGTATGTTCCTTCAGCGGTAAATGTAACCTGATCTCCCTGACAAACATTGATCCACAATGAATCTGCCGGATCAGACAAACCCGGGCTTGTTGAAACTATATCAATGGTATAATCCTGGCAAGGTATGGCACATGAGATTTCAATTTCAAATCCTGGATACGTGACGGAGCCATCTGTATGCCATTCCAGGGTCACACAATCATTGGTTCCGATAATGGTTTGTCCCTGCAAATCACTGCTTCCTGCAGGTCCTGCCAATACAGGAGCACCGGTATTCGGACCATCATAAATGGTAAGGTTATCCCAGGTTGCAGACTCCACATCAAACATAACAAAATACAACTCCACGGGTGTTCCGGCCATACTACTACAAATCGTCATGGTATAATTTTCATTGTTGGAGTAATTTCCTGCTGAGCCACCACTGTCATACAGGGTGCCGTTGCAAGTATAAACAGTACCTCCGTTACTTATCAAGTAGGTCTGTGCTTCTGCAGTAAATCCCATAAAGAAAAACAACAGAATGGGAAGTAACCATTTATGAGATGTCATATTATTATTTTTCATAATTGCGACTTTCATTAAACATGTTAACAAATTTCTTATTGGAATAAATCACCAAAACCTGGTTGGTCCCAGCAATTCTATAAAGGTTATTACGATCCAATTTTCTTGTATAATCGTAAAGATAAAGGTTAAAATCATCTTCATTGACAGATTGCACCTTTTCTCCTTGGGATTTTGTTTCATAATCCAAATAATACAAAAAAGGGATCTCCTGGATTTTTTCCTCCGGCATTAACTGAATATCGTACCCACGGTCCAACTCAAATTCAAACAAATCAATTCGATTGGGATTATTTTGTTCCCATTGTTGGATTTGCGCTTCAGAAAACCTGGTCAACAGACGGGTATCTACTTGCCGCAGGTTCTGTGCCATCAGTCCTGACAACAAGCATAAACTTAACAAAGTTGATATAAAAATTTTCATAATATTATAAATGTGTTTGTTTTCACTTAGATGACGTCCAGTATTGATTTTGGTTGTCTTATAAAACGTAAAAATACAAAATTCAGATTAAACCCGGATAAAAATAAGGTAGAAAACATATCCGGGAAATTCACAAAACAAAAACCATAAAAAAAGAACAATTAAGTTAGATTCAATTTACAACAAAAGCTGCCAGTATCCTGGCAGCTTTTGTTTTTTGGCATAATTGTTTTTTACTTTAAAGGTTTGATTCCCTTTTTCTTGCCGAATAATTAATTTTAAGTGCACTGGCTTTACGCAATTCCTGTTTGATGTCGGTAACAATGCCCATTTTCGTATCCTCATGCACTTTCAGGGAAGTGGTCATGTATGGGATTTCAGCTTCATCCCGTTCTTCACGTTCGGCAATGATATATTCACGGATATCGTTGACATCTGCAAAAGAAGCATTAAGCTGTATTCTGGGTTCTGAACCATACATAGCCTGGAAAGCAGGCTTTGGTTTACCCACATAAATATAGGACACAAGCGATTTTTTTTCAAGCTTTTTAATTTCAGTAGCTTCCGGCAATGAACTGGCGGGCACCTGTACTTTCAATTCTACTTCTCTCATTGTGGTAGCAACCATGAAAAAGAAGAGAAGCATAAAAACGATATCCGGCAACGAGGCAGTGCTAATAGCAGGTGCGGATTTCTTTTTCTTTTTCTTTATAACAGCCATATTATTTCCCTCCTATATTTTTAGGTTCAGCTTCTGAAATACGTAGGGGATACAATTTTTTGATTCCGTTTTGTTGTTCTTCATTCAGAGCTTCAAAGCTTTTGCCAAAATATTCATAAGCAGCATCTTCGCGTATTTCATTGTAAGCAGCCACAAGTTCATTCTGGACAGCAATATATTGTCCGTATGATGTTCCCCTGTCATTTTGGAGTGAGATTACTCCCTGGGGCACCATCACAGTTTTTCCAAGTTCAGGAATGTATTCCTCTTTTTTTAAAGGAAGGTGATCTTCATTATTTTCATTCAGGATAAACTCTTTTGCTTTGTCTTTCAAATCACGTATTTCCATAAGTTCTCCTTCAACCAGGAGTTGGTCATTTTTGTTGATCAATACAGTAAACAAGTTACGTTGTTTAATTTTAACTTCTTCCTGTTTTTCCAGTTGTTCCTCATCGGGCATAGGGGGTAATTTTCGTGCTATACCAGTATCCACATCCATAGTGGTTGTTACGAGGAAGAAAATAAGGAGCAAGAAGGCGATATCCGCCATTGATCCTCCGTTTATTTCAGGTGTTTCGCGTCTGGGCATAAGTTTCTATTTTTAATTTATTTACATAACATCTGACCATAACACAGTTCAGAGTGCCATAATAAATTTATTTCCACATTTTAGAAATTTCTGTATATAGAGCAGCAACAATAGTCAGCCCAAAGAACAGGTACATGATGTACAAACCAGAACCAACCCTTTTTGACATAATGTTGGTAACTTCAAAGCCTAGTTTGTCAATACCTACAATGGGCGGTATAGCATCGGATGCAAAACTAATACCAAGGATAACAACCAATACAATAATACCAATGAATACCAAGCTTGTAATCAAACCCTTACGGCTTTCCATCATGGATTTCACAAACTTGTACAATGCTGCAATCACACTAATACCAGCGACCACAAGCAATAATCCAATGGCAAAATTCAGAGTTGTAGCATTCCAGTTATCGGCTATTTCGCCAACCCTTTCGATCTTCACTTCGTTAGGCAACTGTTCGGCCTTTGTTAATTCGGCTTCCAAAAAAGAACTATCTTTTGCAAAAAACAATACAGAAAGGATAACAGCTACAACAAACAAAGCAATTGATATAAATTTAAAAATTTTGTTCCACATATTGCTTAGGCTTTTTTGTTTTTGTATTCATTCAAAATATCAATCAGGCTGATTGAAGCATCTTCCATGTCATTGACAATGGCGTCAATTTTGGAAACGATGTAATTGTAAAACACCTGCAGTATTACAGCTACAATCAAACCGGAAACTGTTGTTATCAGGGCTACTTTAATACCACCTGCAACCAGTGAAGGATTAATATCACCTGCAGCTTCGATAGCATCAAAAGCACCGATCATACCAATAACCGTACCCATAAAACCAAGCATCGGGGCAATAGCGATAAACAGTGCTATCCAGGTCAGGTTCCTTTCAAGCAATCCCATTTGAACCGAGCCATAAGAGACCACTGATTTTTCAACGACATCAATACCTGAATCATAACGATCAAGCCCTTGAAAGAAAATACTAGCAACCGGGCCACGAGTGTTTCTGCAAACGTCTTTGGCAGCTTCAATACCTCCTTCATTGATGGAGCTTTCAACTTTTTCAAGCAATTTTTTGGTATTGGTTGAAGCCAGATTCAAATAAATGATCCGCTCAAATGCTATGGCCAAACCAAGAATCAGAGAAACAAGCACAAAACCCATGAAGGTAGGCCCACCTTCGATAAATTTAATTTTAAGTTGCTGATGTAAAGCTAAATTTTCTTCTTCTGTTTCAGCTTCTTCAGCATCGCTTGTTTCCGGCTGCTCTTCTGCTACCTGGGCGTTATCTTCTGCCTGTTCTGTGGTTGTTGTTTTATCTACCGCTTCAGTTTCATCTTGTGCAACTGAATTTGATACTCCTAAAGTGAGTATCCCTGCTAGTGTTAGTAATGCTAATAACTTTTTCATGGTTAAAAAAACATTTAGGTGTTACTTATTTTATTTAATTATACTCATTCTTAATCTTCTTAGTTTCCTTTGCGCGGAGAGAGGGGGATTCGAACCCCCGATACGGGGATACCGTATACACGCTTTCCAAGCGTGCGCCTTCAGCCACTCGGCCACCTCTCCCTGCATACTCAATGAACGTTTTTCTTATTAATTTCAGGCTTGCAAAGTAAGCATTTTTTTTAATCCTAAAAAATATTCTGCATAAAAATCAACAGATTATTAATCATCTAATCCGCATCCAGTTTAAAGCATTCAATGGCATTTTTTTGAGTTGTCTCTGCTATAAATGCGACAGACACACTGTATATTTCTGCGAGTTTTTGTGCAGTAAATCGTATCAAAGCCGGTTCATTACGTTTACCTCTGAATGGATGCGGTGCCAGGTAAGGAGCATCTGTTTCGAGCACCAGGTTTGAAGGCTCAAGATGTTTAAGAACATTAGGCAGATGGCAGTTTTTAAAAGTCACATTACCACCAACCCCAATTTTAAAACCTAAATCTATAACTTCTTTTGCCATGCTTTTATTACCTTCAAAACAATGAAATATGCCTGTGGGGATATTCTGCATTGACATTAATTGCCCGATCACCTCATCAGTAGCTGCTCTTGAGTGAATGGAAACGGGGATATTTTTTTTAACAGCCCACTCACATTGAGTCCGGAAAGCATCTATTTGTTGGGTTTTGTATGTATCATCCCAATACAGGTCAATGCCAATTTCGCCCACAGCAACAAAACTTCCGGAGTCTATGAAAGGTTCCAAGTAATTCAGTTCATTAATATAGTTCTCTTTCACAGATCCGGGATGCAAACCAATCATGCAATGTAATCTACCGGGATAAGTTCCTGCACAAAATAACATATCATTGACAGTTGCCCGGTCAATATTGGGCAACAACATCTTTTCCACGCCGGCCTGTTTGGCTCTGAACATCATTGAGCCGGAATCAACATTAAAATGCGGTAAATATATATGTGTGTGTGTATCTATGAACATGCCACAAAATAAACAAAACAAAGTGAAAGCATGAAATCTCGTGGATAAACCTCAAATCCACAAGGTAAAAATTCCTTGCGGATTTGAGGTACAAACAAAAGCTGCACAAAAATTGTACAGCTTTTGCAAGGTTTATCTGTTTTATGTGCTGTGTATTATCACACAATGCCCTGTGCTATCATAGCATCAGCGACTTTAACAAAACCACCGATGTTGGCACCTTTGACATAATCAATATGGCCATCGTCTTCTTTTCCAAATGCCACACATTGATCGTGAATATCCCCCATGATTTTCTGGAGTTTTTCGTCCACATCTTCAAATGTCCAGCTCAGACGCATAGAGTTTTGTGTCATTTCCAGGCCTGAAACGGCAACACCACCTGCATTGGCGGCTTTTCCGGGAGCAAAAAGTATTTTATGATCGTAAAACATTTCAATAGCTTCCGGAGTACACGGCATATTTGCACCTTCAACAACAGCTATAACGCCATTGTCAATAAGATGTTTGGCGTCTTCTTCGCCAAGTTCATTTTCACATGCACAAGGCATCGCCAGGTCCACTTTTTGTTCCCACGGACGTTTGCCTGGATAGAATGTAGCAGAACTAAACCTTTCGGCGTAAGGAGCAACAATATCCTCATTGGTAGCACGAAGCTCCAACATAAAATTAAATTTTTCTTTGGTATTGATGCCTTCAGGATCGTAGATATAACCATCCGGTCCTGACAATGTCACCACTTTGGCTCCAAGGTCGGTTGCTTTCTGGCAAGCTCCCCATGCTACATTCCCAAAACCTGAGACAGAAATGATTTTACCTTTGAGGTCTTTGTTTTGTGTTTTCAAAACGTTGGCAGCAAAATACACAGCACCAAACCCGGTTGCTTCAGGGCGCCCTATTGATCCACCCCATTCACGGCCTTTGCCAGTAAGCACACCGGTAAATTCATTTTTCAGGCGTTTGTATTGTCCAAACAAATAACCAATTTCACGGCCACCAACGCCAATATCACCGGCAGGCACATCTGTATTAGGGCCAATATGGCGGAACAATTCTGACATAAAACTCTGGCAAAACCGCATAATTTCAGCATCAGATTTTCCTTTGGGATTAAAATCCGAACCTCCTTTACCGCCACCCATTGGCAGTGTTGTCAATGAATTTTTAAAAATTTGCTCAAAACCCAAAAATTTCAGACTTGAAAGCGTCACACTGGGGTGAAAACGCAAACCACCTTTGTAAGGGCCAATTGCTGAATTAAATTCTATACGGTATCCACGGTTTACCTGAGCACGTCCATCGTCATCAATCCATGGAACACGAAACATGATTACGCGTTCGGGTTCTACCATTCTTTCAAGGATTTTAGCTTCCTTGTATTTGGGATTTTCTTCAATAAACGGGATCAGCTTTTCAGCTACTTCGTGTACTGCCTGGATAAATTCCGGTTGAGCAGGGTTGGCCGCTTCAACCTTATCCATAAATTCTTTAATTTGTGTTTCCATAACATTTATGTATTAATAAGTTAAAAAGTTAAAAATTACACCTAACATCTTTATTAACAACAAATGTACATTTTATTTTTTCAACAAACCAGGAAATGCTTCACTATTTTCAATAAGGAAAGTGGGTTTTTTGTTCTGGTTTTCAATGTGTTTCTATGATCTCACTTGTGTTAAATAACATTACATGATTAAAGTCAACAAATTATTAAGCATTGAGGGCATAAATTTTTCCGGGTAAGGCTTTTATGATGGATTTTATCTCAAGGTTTAACAATGCAATTGAAAGATCAGCAATATTCAGGCCGCTCAGCTTAGTAAGCAAATCGGTATCGCAATATTCTTTTTCTGACAAGAGATCAACAATTATTTTTTCATTATCTGTCATCTGAACATTAAACTCTATTTGTTTTTGCCTTGCTGGTATCTTTTTATGATCTGATTTCCAATTCATAATGTACAACAGGTCATCAGCGGATTCCATCAGCATAGCCCGGTGTGTTTTTATCAAATGATTGCATCCCTGTGAATAGGTATCATTTATCCGTCCGGGAATCGCAAACACATCCCTGTTGTATGAATTGGCGATATCTGCTGTAACCATAGCACCACCTTTACTTGCAGATTCCACTACAATGGTAGCATCCGACAGGCCTGCAATGATTCTGTTTCGCCTGACAAAATTTTTTGGATCACGCTTAGATGTGGAATGGAATTCACTGATCAATGCACCTCCTGCTTTCACAATTTTTTCTGCAATTTTTGTATGAGCCACCGGATAGACAGTATCAAAACCATGACCAAAAACAGCAACGGTAGGCAATTCATTTTCAAGGGCTTCCTTGTGAGCTGTGACATCAATACCATAAGCAAGGCCGCTAACAATAGCCGGTTTGATGCCAGCTTCAGGCAGGCTTTTGATTATACTGTGTGTTATATCACGTCCCCGGCTTGTGGCTTTGCGTGTTCCCACTACAGCCAGTGTTTTTTCATTTACAATAGTTAAATCTCCTGTATAATAAAGGATCAAAGGGGCATCTGCACATTCGAACAATTTTTTGGGGTACGCCTTATCGGTTAGAAACACAAAATTAACATCATTGGCTTCCATAAAACGAAGCTCCATTCCGGCACGTTCCAATGCAGCTTTTCTGTATGTTAAAATAGTAGATGCAAAATATTTCCCAATACCGACAGTGCGTTCCAGTTGTGATGCTTTCATTTTAAACACGGCATCTATATCACCAAAAGCAGCTATTAAATTACGTGCCGATACCGGACCAATCCCGGGTATCATACTTGCAGCGATTTGATATTGTTCTTTGGAAGGCATAACAACACGCATTATCGAAACACATAAATGAAAATACAAAGTTCATGTTTTTTTTCATTTAACACTTAATTTATCAAGGGTATCAAGGATATCTCTTTTTTCTGATTTTTTCAGTGAACTGATTGAAACCGGCGGGTATTTGGATAATCCCTTTTCCGTTTTTTGATACAGTACAATGGATGTACGCAACCCAAGCTTATTTTTTATTATTTTATACTGAACAAATTTACTTTTGGGTATTTCAATGGCATAATTTCCCGCCATGAAAGGCTGTAGCGACATATATCGTAATACAATTTTGGATCCTTCGGTATTAAAATAGATGTAACTAAAACCACACAGAAAAAACCACACAATGGCAATCAAAAATACTGCCGTAATGCCCAATTCAAAATAATGTTTTTCGGACCAACGAAAAATAATGGCTAATACAAAGAGTACAAGGTAAACCAAAATCGCTAACATGAAGCCCAATCGTATCCTGGTCGCCAATTCTTTATTGTCAATAAGCATGGTATCTACATTTTAGTTAGTATGCCAAATGAAAATCAACATCACATAATCAATCATGTGTCATTTTATGGTCAAAAATAAACCAACAGAACAAAGTAAGCATTTTTTTCTGTTTCATGCAAGCAGGTAAAAATGAATGAGTCCGGTCTAATAAGTAATTTTATCCCAAAAAACCAAAATTATATGACCTTAAAATGGACCCAAATACAACGTTTTTGCCGACAATATTTAAAATTTCAGCAACTCAATAATCAATATATTTCAATATCAAGGCAACAAAAAACAAAACTTTTTCTCAATTTTTTCCATCTTTTTCTGTTAATTAGATTTAATGAATACTCAATCTTTCACCTAAATTATTTATCTTTGCCGTTCAAACAA
>JBNGDT010000013.1:0-13072 GCA_049975305.1 Bacteroidales bacterium
GCTGTGTGCACCCGATTCTTCAGGGATTCTTACCGCCCAGGGATATGGTGCTACCCCGCCATATACCTATAATTGGGAAAACAGCAGTACCCCGTGGACAGCAACTGGCCAAACTGTTAATAATTTACCTGCCGGGACTTATTACCTGACAATCACTGACAATAATAATTATACCTGGGATACCACGGTTACCATCACACAACCACCCCTGTTACAGATCACAGGATATTCATCCACAAACATTTTATGTTACGGCGATTCAACCGGGTCTGCATGTATTACTGCAGCCGGGGGCGTTCCCTATCCGGGCAGTCCTTCATACATATACCAATGGGATGATCCTGATAATTCAACAACAGACTGTATGAGCAATGCCCCGGCAGGCATATATACCGCTTCCGTTACCGATCAGAATGGATGTCATGCTGACACAAGCATTACCATCACCCAGGCACCGGAAATTATCATTGACCTTACTGTAACCGCCACCCCGGATTGTTACGGGGAAAACGGCGGTTCGGCATCTTCAAGTGTTTCCGGGGGCACGCCGCCATACACCGCTTATCAATGGGAAAATGAAAGTGGCACCATTGTTTCATTAACGGATACATTAATTGATAAACCTGCAGGCTGGTATTATCTATACGTCACTGACAACAGTGGATGTGAGCAAGTGGATTCCATTCATATCACAGAACCGGAACTGCTCATCACCAGTTCAGACGGCACTGATGCCACAGGTTATGGTGTCAGTGATGGCATAGTATGGACATCCCCGGACGGAGGAACGCCAAACTACAGTTATGAATGGGAAGATGCAGCCAATCCGGGAACCACAATTTCCACAAATGATACTGTTTATAACCTGCCGGCAGGCACATACTATGTTACCATCACAGATGCCAACGGATGCCAGGTTGTTGATAATGTGACTATAAATGAACCCGATGAGCTGGTATATACTATTGATGGTGAAGATGCCCAGTGTTATGGAGAATCCACCGGTGGAGCATGGATACATGTAAATGGGGGTGTTACCCCTTATGACTTTTACTGGACTGACAGTGATGATAACTACATCTGGGATGACAGTGTAATGATTATGATTCCTGCCGGCTGGTACCACATAACTGTAACGGATTATTACGGGTATCAGATAATTGATTCCGTTGAAATTGGCCAGCCACCGGCTATAGATGTCACAGTGGTTAGCATGAACCATGTTGACTGTTATGGTGATAGCAACGGCTCTATCAACACCAACGTTTCTGGTGGTTCGCCGGGGTACACCTATGAATGGATTGATATGAGCACATTAAATGTCATCGGCACCAACGACAACATTGCAGGGCTCACAGCGGGTAATTACCAGTTTACTGTTGTGGATGACAGCACCTGTACCTATGATACCATATTTACCATCACGGAGCCGGATCTTTTTGAAGCCACGGTTTCCAGCCAGGGCAATATTACCTGTTATGGAGATGACAACGGTTACATTGCTGTGGATGTTACCGGAGGCACCAATCCCTATACCCTGACATGGTTGGATAACTCAATGACTCCATACGCAACAGGCATTGACAGCATTGCAGATTTGAGTCCCGGGGATTATTATTTTTATGCCTTTGATGATCATGGATGTTCTACAGATACACTTTCATTTACCATTACGGAGCCATCGCCCTTTGTGTTTGATGCCACCATTGATTCGGTATTTTGTTATGGAACATCCACCGGCAGCATCCAGTTAAATCCTTCCGGGGGCACACCTGGTTACAGCTATCAATGGTATTACGAAGGGTACCCGCTTAGCATCGATTATCATATCCTGACCAATCTCGAAGCAGGCAACTATGATGTACAGGTAACCGATGATGCGGGATGTATTTACGATACAAGCCTAATTGTACCCCAAGCTTCCGCTCCAATTGCATTGGATTTTACATTGATAGACTCCATTGATTGTTATGGAAACAACAACGGATCAGGCTTGCTGCAAATCAATGGAGGCACCCCGCAATATGATATTCTTTATCATCATCCCACATCAGGCGATCAACAATTGTTGAATGTGTCTGCCGGAAGCCACATGCTTAACAACCTCCTTGGCGGCAACTATGATGTAACGGTAACAGATCATTACGATTGTACAGAATACCTCACGTTTAACATACCATATCCTCCCGAGCTCACCCTTGACCTGACATCTCAGGACATTGCCTGTGCCGGTGACCACAATGGTGAAATTGAAGCCATTGTCAACGGGGGAACACCCCTTTACACATACATATGGGACGGCAGTGTGCCCGGAAGTGATACCATTGCAGACAATCTCGGCCCCGGGTGGCATTACCTTACTGTAAGCGATGACCACAATTGCACAATTGAGGATTCAATACGTATTTATGAACCTGACAGTCTGCTGATATCACTTATTGATTCTGTTTATCTTAATTGCTATGGGAATGAAAATGGCTCCGCACTGGCAAGCATAAGCGGCGGCACCATGCCTTTAGACATTGCATGGACAAATACCTCGGGTGACACCATCCAATTCGGGCCCTACCTGAATAACGTAGGCGGTGGCACATATTATCTTGATGTCACTGATGCCAATGGATGTACTGCACACGATTCACTTATTGTACACGAACCTACACAACTCAGTGGTACCATGGAGGGTTTCCCGACAAGCTGCCCCGGATCTGCAGACGGCTTTGCTGTAATTGATATGCAATCAGGCAGCGGCACACCGCCTTATAGTTACGCATGGGACAACCCGGAACACTCCGTAACAGATACTGCATATAACCTGAGTAGTGGCTGGTGGCATGTAACTGTTACCGACAATAATGGTTGCACATATAAAGATACGGTTGAAATTACCTCTCCCGATCCTTTGGTCATGAGCTTTGATATCACACCGGTCCAGTGTAATAGCGTTCCTGGTACAGTAACGGTACATACAACCGGTGGTACACCTTCGTATTCTTATCACTGGGAACCCACAGGTGATAATACAGGAATAGTTAACGATATGCCTGCCGGTGTACATACGGTTACCATTACAGATTCTGAAGGCTGCACAGCATCACAACAAATAATGGTAGGCAGCGGAGGCAGCATTCATCCGTATATTACCATTACTTCACCGGTAAGTTGTTATGGCGATAACGACGGCTCGTTGACAGCCATGGTGGATGATGGTCAGTTGCCTTACAGTTTTGACTGGAATAATGCAGATACAACTCAAACCATCACAGATTTGCCTGCCGGCATATACGCTGTGGAAGTTACTGATGATTGGGGATGCACAGGCACCGATACCATCACCCTTGATCAACCCAGTGGCATTACCATGGATTTTCAGGTACAGGATGCCCTGTGTAAAGGGGAAGCCAGTGGTGAAGCCCTTGCTATTGCCCAGGGTGGCAATGGGAGTTTTACCTACAACTGGAATGGAGGTGAATTTTACGGCAATCCCTATACCAACCTCAGCGCAGGGTATTACCAGGTGGTTGCCAGCGATCAGAATGGATGTACCGGCGAAGGACAAGTATATGTCAGTGAACCTGACAGCATGTTATATGGTATCGCTAACACAAGAAATGTCACATGTTATGGATACAACAATGGCAGGGCCATTGCCCAGGGATATGGTGGCACACCTCCATACGAATATCAATGGACCGGGGTTGGAAACGATACCATCCACCAGCAGCAAACCGATGCAACTCTTTTCCCGGGCAATTACCGCCTGCAAATCACAGACCAGCATGGCTGTGTGTATGACACTAGTGTGATGATTTACCAACCATCACCAATCTATGTAAGCGTATCCGGCTATGGAAGTCCCACATGCTATGGCAATCATGATGGATGGATTCAAATTGATACCATTATAGGCGGCACACCACCATATACATTGTTTATTAACGGGGCAAGCTTGTCATGGACGCAAAATTTCACATCCATTGACAGCATTCCGGCAGGTGAATACCGTATCACCGTATATGATGCCAATGATTGTCCTCAAAACAGTGATGTCATGGTCATAAAATTATCAGAATCTGATGAAGATTGCATAAAAGTTCCGGCTGCATTTTCACCTAATGGCGATGGGTATAATGATACATGGCAAATAGATCACTTAGAATTGTACAGGAGTGTGCTTGTACAGATATATAACCGCTGGGGGCAATTGCTCTATGAAGCCGGATGGAATGATGATTTCTGGGATGGGACATACAACGGAAAACCCGTGCCTACTGGTGCTTATATTTATTTTATTGATCTTGGTGATAACAAAACAAAACCAAGAACCGGAACCGTTACCGTTATCAGATAATTAGAACGATGAAGAGAAAAAAATTACATATCATTTTTGCAGCATGTCTGATACTCCTTAGCTATAGCATTAAGGCTCAACAGTTCCCGTTATACAGTCAGTACCATCAGAACAGTTTCATTCTTAATCCGGGTGTTGCCGGATCCAACGATAAATTTACCCCTATACGCCTCAGTGTTCACAAACAATGGACAAACATCAGAGAAGCTCCTTCTACACAATACCTGACATTGCATCAACAATTGAAAAATGATCATGTTGGTGTTGGTGGTATGTTGTTTCATGACTCGTTTGGGCCAATTCGGAAAATCGGCGTAAATTTCACCTATGCATATCACCTGAAAATAAACCGGGATTTAAGGCTTGGATTGGGATTGTCAGGCATGTTAATGCAATACAGGTTAAACCTGGAACAAGAAGATTTTTACGGATTTGAACCCGTCTTAACAAACGAAAGATTACGAATTATGCTTCCGGATGCCTATTTTGGAGCCTATTTGTATCATGATGAGGATTATTGGGCAGGGTTTTCAATTACACAGCTTTTTCAGACCCACATGAAAATTACAAGCACATGGCAGAACAACACAAATCAGATGGTAAGGCACTATCATGTGATGGGCGGATACAATTTTTCTTTTCCGTATTCACGAAACATAATACTCACGCCATCCGCATTAATAAAGACAACGGAGGTTACTACTCCACAAATTGATGTCAATCTAAAAGTAACGTTCTTTAATGATTTATATATGGGTGCAGGCATAAGACATGACGATTCTTTTGTGGCAATGATAGGACTTACATTTGATGATTATTTCTTCGCCTTTTCGCATGATTTCACATTCACTGATATCAGCAGGATTACATCCGGGTCTGAAGAGTTAATATTTGGGTGGAACGTAAAAGACGTAAGATTTGGACAAAGAAGTTTTTTTGATTAGAACATTATGTTAAAATATTTTTTTAATTTTGTTCAAAATAATTAATTATTTTAGTTAATTTAGAACCCAAAATATGAAAAAGTTTTTAAATATTTTGATTTTGCTTATGGCGGCTGTTTATGTGCAAGGACAGCAGCTTCCCCTTTATAGTCAATATTTACTCAATGCTTATTATTTGAATCCTGCCGTAGCCGGATCCAAAGAATATTCCCCTGTTACACTTTCCGTGCATAAACAATGGCTTGGAATTGCTGAATCTCCATCAACACAGGTGCTTAGTGGACACACGATGTTAGAAAATAACGTTGTCGGATTGGGAGGTGTTATTTTTAATGATGATTTTGGCCCCACAAGCCATACCGGGATTATTGTCTCATACGCTTATCATTTCAGCATTAACAGATTAAATAAAATTTCACTCGGACTGTCAGCCTTGGGGTTTCAATACAAAATGGATGAACGCTTTTTTGAGCTCACCAATCCGGATGATAATTCCATCACCTATCAGGTTGAAAAAACCTTTATCCCTGATGCCACCGCTGGTGTATATGCTTATGGAGAAAAATATACTGCCGGTTTTTCTGTTGCCCATTTGTTCCAATCAAAATTAAAAATCAATCAAAATCTAAAAAAAAATGTCATGGTGAGGCATTATTTCCTGTTTGGAAGTTACCGGTTTGAGTTTGACAATACGCCTTTGATTGACATTGAACCCTCTTTTCTTGTGAAATCCATTGAGACAGTTGTTCCCCAGATAGATATAAACGTTAAGTTTTATTACGATGAAGATTATTTTGCAGCATTCAGCGTACGTCCAAACGATGCTTTTGTGGCTGCTATCGGAATGAAAATAAACAACTATTACTTTGGCTATGCTTATGACTTTACTTTTAGCGATCTTTCAAGCTACACAATAGGTTCCCAGGAAATTGTCTTTGGTGTCAATGTAGGTGAAAAAGTCAGGCGCAGCCGCAGTTTCTTTTAAAATCAATAAACTGTTATTTACAATTGAAAATATAGCGTTTCCGGAATTCCAAAAAGCTTTTTTTGCATGCTTTACGCTTCAGGCATATTTCTGAGAATGTCGAGTGTATGCTCCCACCACATCTGAACCGTTTTGATATCCACTTTTTCTTCAGGGGTGTGGGCATTTTTAATGGTAGGCCCTGTTGAGATCATATCCAGATACGGATATTTTTCAAGGAAGAGGCCACATTCCAGGCCTGCATGGATGGCTCTTACCACAGGTTTTTTGTTAAACAGCTTTTCGTATGATTTTTCAGAAACACGGAGTATTTCAGAATCAGGATTGGGTGCCCACCCGGGGTAACCATCACTGTGTTGAACTTCAGCTTTAGCCAATTTAAAAACAGAAGCTACCATCCCGGCAATGTCTTTTTTCCCGGATTCAAGGGATGAACGTTGACTTGTCACCACTTCTATCTGATCATCTTCAACGAATTTCACGGAAGCCAGGTTGGTAGAAGTTTCAACCATGCCTTCAACATCAGGGCTCCATGCATGAACACCGTGCGGACAACCATAAACAGAGCGAACCAGAGCTTTATGCACCTTTTTGTTGATCACAACATCTGGTGTCTCTGTATCTGAAATGGTAAATTTCATGTTCGGTTCCCGTTTCCCGTTTTCCTTTTGTATAACATCAGCGTATGCAGAAAAATCTTTTTTCAGTTTATCTGCAAACCTTTCTTTCACAGTGATCAGTGCCATCGCTTCACGAGGGATGGCATTGCGTTTATTTCCCCCGTCAAAACAAGCGAGCCTTATCTTATAATCATCATAAGCCTGATCCATAAAACGAGCCAGCAATTTATTGGCGTTACCAAGGTTTTTATGAATTTCATCGCCACTGTGGCCCCCTCGTAATCCTTCAACTTCAAGTTTCAAGGCCACATGATCTTTTGGTACAGGCTTTTTCTTGTATGTAAACCTGGCATTGGTGTCTATGCCACCAGCACATCCAATGTAAATCTCACCCTCATCTTCAGAATCCAGGTTGATCAGGATTTTACCATCAAAAAAGCCAGATTTTAAAGCAAAAGCTCCCGTTAAACCTGTTTCTTCATCTACAGTAAACAAGCATTCCAGTTTTGGATGTTCAAATTCATCCGATGCAAGCAATGCCATTTGAACTGCCATGCCAATGCCGTCATCGGCTCCCAGTGTTGTGCCTTTTGCTTTTACCCAGTCACCATCAACAACCGGGGTAATGGCATCATTATTAAAATCAATGTCAACATCTTTATTTTTCTCACACACCATGTCCATGTGGCTTTGTAAAACCACAGTTTTCCGGTTTTCATATCCACTGGTGGCCGGTTTTGTTATTAAGACATTACCAATTTCATCCCGTTTAGCTTCAAGATCATGCTTTATAGCAAAATCCAGCATGAATTGTATTATTTTATCTTCCCGCTTCGATGGACGCGGTACCTGGCAAATATCTTCAAAATGTTTCCAAACAACAGCAGGTTCTAAATGCGATAAAGTTCCCATAATTATTTCTATTTTTGTTTAAGCATTGAAGGTAATTAAAATCCTTAAATCATAAAACATTTTAACGTAATTTTCGTATCCATAGTATGAAATCATTTTACATCATAATAATATGCATTTTACCGGGGATTGTTTTTTCAGGTTGTGATAAGGATGAACCATCCAAGGTGTTTGGAACGGTAAGCGTTTATCCCAACAATGATCCGGTGTCAGATGGATTAATATCACTCCGTGCCCAGGTAATCGAACAGGGAAGTTTCAATAACAATTTTAAGATGATTGATGATGTTTACACAAATAACAGCGGCGGATTTGAGATTTTATTTGATCCGGTCAGAGCCAGTGTTTACCGCATAGATTTTACACATGACGATTACCGGGATAAATATGTTGAATTTTCACCAGATAATTTTACCATATCTGAACATCTTAGTATGCAGGTGGTGGTAAAAGCTCATTTGGATGTACACATTAAAAATCAGAATTCCCCATCCGAATCAGATGAGTTCCGAATCAGGATCAAAGGCATTCCTGATGTTTGCCAGGATTGCAGTGATTCCACTTTCTCCGTTTTCACCGGAGCGGATGTTGACACAACCCTGACATATCAAATAGCCGGAAACGAAGAAATTACAATAGTTTATACAACAACCGATAACAATGGTGAAATTTTTGTAAAAACCATTTACTCTGATCCAGGAGAGAATTCCTTTACTATTTATTACTGACTTATTATCATTTTTTTGTTTACCACGATCAATCCCGGAACTCTGAATTCTAAAATTACAACCGCTCAGATTTGCATGTTACGCTGATATTATTTATATTTAATCTTTCAATTATTGAAACTGTATGCTAAACCATAAGTTCCTGCACATTTCAATTATTTAATCAAATATTTAATTATTAAAATTTAATGCTATGGAAATTAAATTATTTACTGAAAAACAAGCTTTATCCAACAATGAAAAAGAAGAAGTAGGCGATTTTCTTTATAAACACCTGGATGAATTTGGAGATCCACGTGAAGCCATCATGAAATCAATTCACTACGCTTTTAAAGACATTGACGCATTTGGCGGTTTTGTTCTTGTGGCAAGAGAAGGTGAAGACATCAAAGGAGCCGTTGTGGTAAACAAAACAGGCATGGGCGGTTACATCCCCGATAATATTCTTGTTTATATTGCAGTACACCGCGATCAAAGAGGCCAGGGACTGGGAAAAAAGTTGATGAAAGAAACACTGGATACTGCCGAAGGTGATGTAAAGCTGCATGTTGAACACAACAATCCGGCACGCTTCCTTTATAAAAAAGTTGGATTTACCAGCAAATACATGGAAATGAGATATAAAAAACAATAAGATGGCTTTTGTATTACTTGACCGTAAAAAACTGAAACGCAACTTCAACTATTTGGATAAGCTTTTCAACAAGCATAATATTGAATGGGCTGTGGTTACCAAAATGCTCTGTGGAAACAAAGCTTATTTGAAAGAAGTGATTGATCTTAGCATAAAGGAAGTATGTGACTCCAGGGTAAGCAATTTGAAAACCATCAAAAACATCAGCAAAGATGTGCAGACCATATACATAAAACCACCGGCCAAGCGTGCCATTAAATCTGTGGTTAAATATGCTGATATCAGTCTGAATACACAGCTGAGTACCATTGAGCTACTATCGGAAGAAGCCCAGAAGCAAAACAAAATTCACAAAGTCATTATTATGATTGAGATGGGTGAACTTCGGGAAGGTGTGATGCGCAATAATGTTATAGATTTTTATGAAAAAATCTTTAAATTGCCGAACATAAGCGTTTTGGGGATAGGCACAAACCTGACATGTTTATATGGTGTATTGCCCAATCAGGATAAATTAATACAACTCAACTTGTATAAACAACTGATTGAAGCGAAATTCAATCGTAAGATAAAATATGTATCCGGCGGTTCTTCTGTTACCATTCCACTTATCAAACAGAAACTATTACCAAAAGGCATTAACCATTTCCGGGTGGGCGAAACCCTGTTTATGGGAACCAATGTGTATGACGGTTCCAAACTGGAAGCCATGGAAAATGACGTATTGAAACTGTACGCTGAAATCATTGAATTGACCAAAAAACCCACTGTCCCGGAAGGTGATATGGGACAAAATGTTGAAGGCAAAAGTTTTGAATTTGATAAAGATGAATACGGAAAAACATCCTATCGTGCTATCCTAGATGTCGGGCTGCTTGACATAGAGACTGAACACCTTACTCCGGTTGACCCCAATGTGGAAGTGGCCGGTGCCAGTTCAGACATGATAGTTATGGACCTGAACAAAAACGAACAGAATTACCAGGTAGGTGATTTACTTGAATTCAATGTGGATTACATGGGCGCTTTACGCCTGTTTAATTCCAATTACATTGATAAACGCGTCGTCTGATAAGGCATTAACTGTTTTTCACAGCGATGGTTTCAATTTCTACCAACACACCAAGTGGCAGTTCTTTTACTGCAAATGCTGCCCTGGCCGGTGGGTTCTGCGCATAATAGCTGCCGTAAATTTCATTCATGGCTTTAAAATTGTTCATGTCGCTAAGCAAGCAGGTGGATTTTATCACATCATCAAATGAATAACCGGCTTCATTCAATATAGCACCAATGTTTTCCATTACCTGTTTTGTTTGAGCTTCAATACCTTCCGGTATTTTTCCTGTTTCCGGTTTAACGGGTACCTGCCCGGATATAAATAACATGCCATTGATTTCTACAGCCTGTGAATAAGGCCCTATGGCTTTAGGAGCCTTATTTGTCTGATGTATTTTTTTCACGATGATTTTATTTATTTATAGATAAGTGGTTCGGTTTCATTCTTCAGCACCATTAATCCATTTTTTGCCAGTGCTGCCATCTCGTCTTCACCGGGATAGATTTTCACAGGAGCAAGAAATCCTGTCATTTTTTCAACAAATTCCACGAATGGTTTACTATGTGCTATGCCACCTGTCAGTAAGATGCCGTCCACTTCGCCTTTTAAAACAGCAGCCATGGCTCCAATTTCTTTGGCTACCTGGTATGCCATGGCATCATAAATAAATTCAGCTATTTTATCGCCCTTCTTAATACGCTGTTCCACCTCGTAGGCATCGTTTGTACCGAGGTAACCAACTAAACCACCTTCTCCTTTGATCAATTTTTTCACTTCTTTGTATGAATATTTGCCTGAGAAGCATAATTTAGCTAACTGTCCTACTGGCAGACCACCGCTTCGTTCGGGAGAAAAAGGGCCATCGCCGTCCAGGGCATTGTTCACATCTATAACTTTACCTTTTCGATGTGCACCAACAGAAATTCCGCCTCCGAGATGAGCTATAATCAGGTTTAACTCATTGTAATTTTTCCCTGCATCCTTGGCAAAGGTTCTGGCAATGGCTTTTTGGTTCAATGCATGAAAAATAGAAATGCGCTTGAAATTCGGATTTCCACTAACACGTGCAATGTCTTCCATTTCATCCACAACAACAGGGTCAGCAATATAAGCTTTTGCCCTATCTATGGATTTAGCAATGTCATCTGCTATTAAGCCTCCAAGGTTACTGGCATGTTCTCCGAGCGGCGAATTTCTCAAATCTTTTCGCATGGCTTCATTGACAAGATATATACCCGATGGAATGGGCTTAACCAGTCCTCCTCTGCCTATTACTGCATCAATTTTGTTGATGTCATATCCTGCTCTTTTTATTTCATTCAGCACAATTTCTTTTCTGAATTCATCCTGGTCTGTAATGCTTGCGAATGCGGATAATTCATCCCGTGAATGTTTCAGGTTATTCTGAAACACGTTTTTATCATCTTCAAAGATAGCAATTTTTGTGGATGTTGATCCGGGGTTAACAATAAGTAATCTAAACATAAAATATATTTTTAAAATTATTAGTCCATCTTAGATCCACCATTTATGCCATAAGACAAGCAAGAGCAATAGAATAAGTTTTAGTTAAGCTGCTATCACCACGAGAGGTAAGGATTGCAGGGGCTTTTGCTCCGGTAACCATAGCAGCCAATTCGCCTTTAGCCAGTTTGGTGCAAGATTTAAAAAAAACATTTGCTGATTCAAGGTTTGGAAACACAAGGCAATCAGCATCTCCAGCAACAGGACTTACTAATTTTTTAATTTTTACACTTTCTTTATCAATAGCAACATCCAAAGCTAATGGACCATCAATGATGGCATCTTTAATTTGGCTACGCTCTCCCATTTTGCTAATTATAGCAGCATCCACACATGCCTGCATGCCATAAGTCATTTGTTCAGTAGCTGCAATAACAGCAATTTTTGGTTGTTCAATGCCTAGTTTATGAGCAGTATTTATTAAATAATTTGTTATAGCTATTTTCTGCACTAAATCGGGAGCAGGAATTACTGCAACATCTGAAACAATCAATAATTTATGATAAGTTGGCACTTCTATCACTGTAACGTGGCTCAGGGTAGCTTTTGGTGGTAATAATCCTTTTTCCTTATTTAATATAGCCCTCATATATTTATCACTGGAAACAGTCCCTTTCATTAACACATCAGCTTCTCCTTGATTAACAAGCTCTACAGCTTTTTGGGCTGCTGCCATATCTTCTTTTTCCTGAATTAATCTGTAATTATAAATATCAATGTTTACTTTGGAAGCCAATTGCTCCATAGTATTTTTATCTCCTACCAAAATAGGAACAATAAAACCTAATTTATAAGCATTGTTAACAGCTTCTAATGTATGAGAATCATGCACATAGGCTACTGCTACCCTTTTGGGTTTCTGTTTTTGAACAGCCTTAATAATATCATCTAATTTTTTAATTGCCATAATTTTATTATTTTAAAAGTACTACAAAAATTTAATCAACATTGACTTTATACCCGGATACAATTCTTTTTGTATCCTGAGCAATAACAAGCTCCTCATTGGTTGTTACCACCATGGCTTTCACTCTGGAGTTTTCCTTACTTATCAGCAAACAATCTTCACCACGGCAATTGTTGGCTTTCTGGTCAAAATCCACACCAATGAAATCCATGTTTGAAAGCACCTGCTTCCTTGTGTTGATATCATTTTCTCCAATACCACCTGTAAAAATAATCAGGTCCAGTCCATTCATGACAGCCGTATATGATCCGATGTATTTACGCACACGGTGAGCGAACATTTTTTTTGCCAGGTATGCACGATGATTACCTGCATTTGCGGCTTCATCCAGGTCGCGCATATCACTTGAT
>JBNGDT010000013.1:13082-22142 GCA_049975305.1 Bacteroidales bacterium
CTTGATAGGCCAGAGAATCCTTTCAGTCCGCTTTTTTTGTTGATAAGGTTGTTTGCTTCTGCAATACTCAGGTTCTCTTTTTCCATCAGATGGAGTAAACCACCGAGATCAAAGTCACCCACGCGAGTACCCATCATAAGGCCTTCCACAGGGGTAAAACCCATGCTGGTATCCACAGAAATACCTTTGTCTATAGCGCATATTGAAGCACCGTTGCCAAGGTGACAGGTAATGATTTTCTTTTCGTTTATATTCCAATGAAGGTTATCACATGCTTTCTGCGCCACAAACTTATGGCTGGTTCCATGAAAACCATACCGGCGAAGTTTGTATTTCTCATAATATTCGTACGGGATGGGATAATGAAACGCATATTCAGGCATTGACTGGTGAAATGATGTATCAAATACTGCCACCTGATGTACTTCAGGCAGTAATTTTTCCATGGCTTCTATCCCCTTCAGGTTGGCAGGGTTATGTAAGGGAGCAAGGCTGCAACATTCGCCAATATAGACTTTAGCCTGTGCATCAATATAACAGCTTTCACTAAAGTATTCACCACCATGTGCCACGCGGTGACCAACTGCATTGATTTCATCAAGGCTGTTGATTACCCCATGTTTCTGATTAGTCAGGGCATCCAGCAAAAGGTTGATGCCAATGGTATGATCAGCGATGGGGGTATTGATTTCATAAGGGGCTTTTCCGGGACGTATGTGGGTTAGTATTCCGTCTTCCATGCCGATACGTTCGAGCAAGCCTTTGGCAAGCAACAAAGATTCATCATTCATTTCCAGCAACTGATATTTGATGCTGGAACTTCCGCAATTTAAAACTAATATTTTCATAGAATTAAAATTATAATTATTATTAACTTTTGGCTGCATGGTTTGCTGTGATGGCTACAAGGTTCACAATGTCACTGACCGAACACCCGCGTGAAAGGTCATTGATTGGAGCTGCCATGCCTTGTAAAACCGGGCCGATTGCTTCAGCTTTGGCCATGCGCTGTACCAGTTTGTATGCAATGTTTCCTGTTTCGAGTGTCGGAAATATTAGCACATTTGCATTATCGGCTATTGTACTACCGGGGGCTTTCTTTTTGCCAATGGCTTCAATGATGGCAGCATCAGCCTGCAATTCTCCATCAATTTTAAGGTCTGGTGATTTTTGCCTGGCAATATCAGTGGCTTCCACTACTTTGTCCACCATTTCATGTTTCGCTGAACCTTTAGTGGAAAAGCTAAGCATGGCCACACGAGGGTCCATTTCTCCAATGGCGGTGGCTGTTTCGGCTGTACACACAGCAATTTCAGCCAGCTCTTCAGCGGTGGGATTGGGATGCACAGCACAATCAGCAAAAACTATCAACCCGTCGTCTCCAAATTGCTTATCCTGTAATATCATAAAAAAGGCACCGGAAACCACGCTTATTCCCGGTTTGGTTTTCACGATCTGAAATGCAGGCCGCAACACATCACCGGTTGCATTCATTGCTCCGGCAACCTCTCCGTCTGCATCACCCTGTTTAATCATCATAACAGAAAAATACAAGGGATCGAGCAATATTTTTTTTGCTTTTTCAATGTTCATTCCCTTGTGTTTACGTAATTCCACCAGCTTTTCAGCATATTCATCCATTTTTTCAAAGTTGGCGGGATCATAGATAACTGCTTTATTGAGGTGAGATAATTTCAGTTCTGAAGCTTTGGCTTTAATTTCTTCAGGCGAGCCGATAAGTACAGGAACAGCAATGTTTTCTTCAATGATCTGATTAGCGGCTTTCATGGTTCTTTCTTCAAGACTTTCGGGGAGCACGATCCGTTTGTTGTGCTTACGGGCATTGTCTTTTACCCTTTTTATTAATTCCATTGATTATTTGGTATTTATATTTAGACATACATAATGCAAACAAAATTAAAAAAAAACGTTCAGTTTTTGGCATGAGTTTCCCCGTAATTATAAGCTAAAACATGTTATATAACATATTTATTTGATTTTACATTGAAGCAAGGTATTGTTTGCTATCCCTGCTGTCAGAAAATCGTTTGTTTGCACAGGTCCCACTCCTTTTGGTGTGCCGGTAAAAATAAGGTCTCCGGTTTTTAATGTCATATAACGGGAAACGAAGGCAATAATATTGTCAGGCGAAAATATCATATCATAAGTATATCCTGATTGCACTGTTTTATCATTTTTTTTCAGCCAGAAATTCAAATTCTCGTGTGATTTTAATGGAGCAGGATCAATCCACTTGCCTACCCATGCAGACTGGTCAAAGGATTTTGATATTTCCCATGGTAACCCTTTTTGTTTGCATTCACGTTGCAAATCTCTGGCAGTAAAATCTATGCCTACGGAAATAGCATCATAATACCGGTGAGCAAATTTTTTCTGAATGCTCCGCCCCAGTTTTCCAATTCTCAACACCACCTCAACTTCATAATGCACATCATCAGAAAAGCCGGGAATAAAAAAAGGATTGTGTCCTTTGTTCAGGCAGGAGTCAGCTTTAAGAAAAAACACCGGCTGTTTTTCAGCTTCTGAGTGCATTTCCCTGTTGTGTTCAGTGTAATTTTGCGCTATACAAATGATTTTCATTTTTGAAACATCTAAGTTGGAAGACCGAAGACCGAAGTCCGAAGTCGGAGGAAAGGAAGCCATTTTTAAAGAAAAGAATCATTAACATGGTATCTTCGGACTTCCGACTTCCGACTGATTGGTCTCTCATTTTTTATTTTTCATTGCCCTTAACTTAATGTTGGTCAACACTTTTTTGGTGTATAAGGGAAAATCTCGCTTCATCATCCATCCGTAATAAGACGGGTCTTTTGAAAGCACGTTTTCGACAGACATGTTTTTGTATTTTCCAAAATTGAAGATTTCCTGTTGTTTATCGTTGTACACAATTCTTCCGGCAAAATCCACGTTATTTTTGTAAGATGAAAATTCTGACAGGGAGTCAACATCTGCTTTCAACGATTTGTAGTGTTGGATTTGTGCCTCCAGTATTTCAAAAGTAGCGCTGGTATCAGCCATGGCAGAATGGGCATCTGCCAGGTCTTTTTTACAATAAAATTTATACGCTGCACTCAGGGTGCGTTGTTCCATTTTATGAAAAATCACCTGGACATCAATGTTTCTATGGCGTTTCAGATCAACATCCACATCGGCGCGGATAAATTCTTCGGCCAGCATAGGGAGATCAAATTTATTGGAATTAAAACCGGCAAGATCACAACCTTCGATAAAACCAGCGATTTTTTTGGCCACCTGTTTAAAAGTAGGAGAATTTTCCACATCTTCATCCGAAATACCAAGAATTTGGGTTGTTTCTTCCGGGATATGCATTTCAGGGTTTATGCGTTGCAATTTTGTTTCCCTGCTGCCATCGGGGAATAATTTTAAAAAAGCAATTTCGACAATCCTGTCCTTTGCAATGTTCATACCTGTGGTTTCGATATCAAAAAATACAAGGGGTTTTGTCAATTCAAGGTTCATAAAATCAAAAAATGAAATTCGGTTTTTTGCCGGGACAATTAAAAATCAATTAATTATTTGGTCATCATAGGCATCAATAACATGAGTATATCTTCATCGGGGTTCTCGTTGTCTTTTGGTAAAATAATGACTGCTCTGGCAGGATCGGAAATTTCCAGACAGACTTCTTCTGTGCCAAGGTTAGATAATATTTCAATCAGGAAAAGCGACTTAAAGCCTATTGTCATTGCTTCACCTTCATATTGACATGGGATATCTTCTTTGGCTGATATAGAATAATCAATGTCCTGAGCTGAAATGCTCAACCTGTTACCTGAAATATTTAATTTAACGAGGTTGCTTGCCTGGTTTGAAAAAATTGAAACACGTTTCAGGCTGTTGTAAAACTCAACACGGTCAACTACCATTTTATAAGGATTTTTAGTGGGGATCACAGAATTATAACTTGGGTAATTGCCTTCGATAAGCCTGCACACCATGCTAAATCCTTTAAAACTGAAAATGGCGTTTTTATCATCAAATTCAATGGTTATTTTATTTTCTGACCTGGGCACAATATTTTTCAGAATACCTGCCGGTTTCTTTGGTAACACAAAGGATGCTTCCATTTCTGCGGAGACATCTTTACGGCGATAGCGTACCAGCTTGTGTGAATCGGATGCCACGAAGGTCATGTTATCAGGCGATATTTCAATCAGTATGCCATTCATTATGGGCCTCAATTCATCATCAGCCGTAGCAAAAACACTGCTTGTAATGCCTGCAAACAACACTTCAGGTTGAACATCAATGCGATTGACCTGGTCTTGTTTTAATTCGGGAATTTTGGGGAAATCCCCTCCACTTTGTCCAACCAGGCTGAATTTTCCATTTTCAGATTTGATGTCCACTTTCAGGCTTTCCGTATCAATATGAAATGTCAGTGGTTGTTCAGGAAATTCTTTCAGGATTTCAAGGATCTTTTTTGAATCAATCGCCACAATGACATTTCCGTCAACACTATCGGGTTTTATACTGGTTGTCAATGTTGTTTCAAGGTCGGAAGCCGTAATTTTCAGCTCACCATCCTCAATCTTAATCAGGAAATTGTCCAGAATCGGCAGTGTATTTTTACTGTTTATGACCTTACTTGCCAGTTGCAGTCTATTTAGCAATGCTGTACTTGAAATTATAAAATTCATTGTCATATCGTTTTAAAAAATCACAGCTAAAAATACATAATTTAATAACACTAAAAAAACAAATATGTCAAATATTTATCAACAATGTTTTTTGGTAACATATCCGTATAGTTACAAATCACCGCAAAGACGCAGAGGCACAAGGATTTTAAATTTATTTACACATCTGTTAACAACCGTTATTAACTGTTTTAGTGACCAATTCATATTTATAAATGCAGTACAAGCATCAAATATCATTTCTGCTAAGTGATTAAATTAAATTTTCTCATTTCATCGCGTTTCATCGTCTTTACGGTGAACATTCTGTAATTTTACCGACAAGGGGTCAATGGTTCTATATTGCATCACCACCACTTCATCATTGATAACTCCATATAAGCGGTGTATATCATAAGGATAAGCGTTGCCATCGTCATCCATCAATTGTTTAAAATTCGGCTTGCAGTAACATTTCAACTCCCTGGTTTCTTGTTTATTGTCAGTTACCCTGAATATTGATATTGGCTGTAAACTATTAAGTGAATCAATCTTGTCGGCTTGTTCATCAGGGGGAAGAAAATATTCAAACCCCACATTTTTGAAACGGGATATTAACATTTTCACTTCAATAGTATCAAAGTCATTGACAGGCTCTTGCGATGGTATTTTTTCTATCGTATAATCATTGAGTCCATGGTTTTTTACTCTGAAACTTTGGTCGGGAGACTGGGGATATTCAATTTCGATTTCAGCAATGTCATCCAAATCATACCTAAATGCTTTTCTGTTTCTCCATTCCATTAAGTTTGTGCTGAATCTCGTTGTCAAATACCCTGAGAATCCTGGCAAAAACACTTCAAAAGCGGCTGCTGAATTTTCAATAAGCATGTATGTGCCCATATTATTCTGCGTTACCCCACCAATGTAATATACCTTGTTCAATTTATCATCCTGGTATATTTCACATTTTACACCGTTGGCAGCCAAATCGCGCAGCACATAATCCTGTTTTGATTTGGGAACCGGATTGGCTACTTCGATACGGGCAATGGTTTCAAGCAGAACATCCATCAGGTCTTTTCTGGCCGTGTATTTATTATTCACTGTCCATGTGTCTTTATTTTGCCTTTCGAGGAGTATTTCGTTGTTTTTTTTATCCACAAGGAATATTTTATTCACCGCGGCGGTATCGTTTACAGCAAAATCCCTCAGGACATCCAGGGTGGATTTTTTTTGTTCAATAACAAGTTTGGATTTTCCGTTGCTGTCAATTTTTTTAATTTCGTAACGTGTAAAAAACAAGATTACTGCTACTATCAGCAGAATCAGAAAACTGATCAGTAATATAAGATTATTTTTTTTCATTATTCTATAAAATTTAATTTTCCGTAATTAATCAGTCGCTATTCGATATGTATTATTGCCACAGATAACACAAATTTGCACAGATTTATTTAGGTTAATATGACTCGTTTAAATGTAAGCGAATCTTCCCCAAAATTTATTATCAAACCTATATTTAATTTTGAGCAAGCCAAATAATTAATTGTTTTTTAACATCTGCATCATAATTTCTGTGAATGAAAACTGTAAAAAAACAAATTAAAGCTATTTATTGGTTACACTTTTCCTTGTGTATTTATATCGCCTCAGCATAATGAGCGTAAGTCCAAGCAAAACAATGATTATTACGGGGACAACCGTATTAAACACTGACCAGAAAACCCTTTGTTCACGTACTTTGCCTTTATCAAGTAGCCGTAATTTAATTTCCCGCATTCTCAAGTTTATCAATGCTTCGTCTCCACAAAGGTAATTCACAGCATTCATGAGAAATTCTTTATTGCCGGGTGTAAATTGTTGGGGATAATACCTGTCTGCTCCCAGTTGAAATGGCGCTTTTCTTTCACCACGTTGATGCACAAAATTTCGTATCATATCTCCGTCAGATATAACAATCTGACTTGTGTGATAGCTTTCCGATTTAAAACCGATTTCTGCATTATTTACAAACTCAAGTGGAATCCGGCCCTCAAAATTAGATTCAAAACGCCCTTCGAGCAATACAGCAATGGGTTGTTTGCCTTCATTAAAAAAACTCGGCAATGGTGGGCGATACAGCATTTCCAACGACACCTCAACAGGCACACTAAGAGTACGGCTGTAAGGTGATGTTTTTAATAAATATGTTTTTTTGATGTTGTCATCCTCACCCACAGTATCTATGCTACTTACAAATTGGGTTCTAATGATGGAAACATGTTTGTTGATGATGTGATTGTTTTCTGATGATACAGCAGGGAAAAAATACCACTGTCTGGGTTCAAACTGTGGCGATCCGCTGCGTTGATTAACGACGACAGGAATGCTCAGGCAGTTTAAATCCATGATCAAATCGGGATTAATGCGCACACCATAATTGAATAAGATATCATCCATATTGATGTCCCTTATCAAAGCTATGCTTGAAGGTTGATTTGAAAGGCTGTCCATGCTCATACCCATCCATTCAATCAGCCAAAGGACTTTTCCCCCATTCATAATATACTGGTCCAGAATAAATTTATCTTTTTCACTTACCCTTTGAGTAGGTTTAGCCATAACCACCGCCTCATAATCATCCAGAGCACCTAACACCCCATTAATAGAAAGCCGTTCAATTTTATAGAATTCACTCAGGGAAATCATGATATCCATGGTTTGATATTCATCAAGTTCGCCATGTCCTTCAATGAAAGCTATTTTTTTAACTTCGGGGTTAACCAGCCGCATCATTCCCTGCACGAATTTCTGTTCAACCCTGCTGATGGATTTGTTGATTTTTTTGTCTGATCCACCTATGCCTTCATTTTCCAAAAAATTAACCGGGGATTCTTTGTCTTTATAAGACAGGATAGCACCCGGGAATACCAATTGCGTTCTCGATGATCCAGAGCCGCCTTCCTGCAATTTTGTCGGGATGAGTCCTTTTTCTTCAAGTTGTTTGTATATTTTGTACTGTATTTCTCTGTCAGGTTCTTCAAACGGATTGATAAATTCATACTCTATTTCCGGTGAATAGCGTCTGAAATCATCCAGCATTTCCCTGATTTTACGCTGTAATCTCAACAAGTCAACAGGCAGTTCTTTTGCATCAAGATAGACTTTCACATACATGATATCATCCAGGTCTTTCAACAATTCAATTGAAGTATCAGACAAAGAATGCCTGTTTTCTTCAGTAAGATCAATCCTGAGGTACCAAATTGAACCAATAAAATTGATCAATGCAACAATCAATAAAAGCAGAATTAATTGACTAATATGTTGTTTTTTGAGTTGTTTACGATCCATAAGATTGTTCTATTTCCACTTACGACTTTCCAGTACAAATTTTGTACTCATTATAAAAATCCCGATGACACTTAAAAAATACAGGACATCTCTTGTATCAATTAATCCCCTGCTGATTGACCGGTAATGATAATTGATACCGAGAGCTTCAATAAAGTTGTTTAGGAAACCAGCTGAAGCTAAATTACTCAATTGCTCAAACCCAATATACATAACGAAACACAGCACAACAGCAATCATAAAGGAAATGATTTGATTTCCCGTCAATGATGAAGCAAACAAACCGATGGCTGTATATATCGCTGCCAAAAAAAACAAGCCAATATAAGAACCTGCAATGGCACCCATATCCATATTTCCAGGCACCTTACCCAATTGATAAACAGAAATGAGATACAATAAGGTAGGCAACAAGGCAATAATAACGAGGACCAGTCCGGCCAGATATTTTGCCAACACAATCTGTAACTCTGATATAGGTCTTACCAGGAGTAATTCCATGGTTTTCATGCGTTTTTCGTCAGAAATGAGCCTCATGGTTACCGCGGGCACAAGAAACAGAAAGACCCAGGGGGAAATAATAAACAATGTGTCAATATTTGCGTAACCTGAGTCCAGAATGTTTGATGAGCCGTGAAAAACCCACATTACCAAACCATTGATAACAAGATATAAAACCACTACAAGATATCCGGTTACCGAATTAAAAAATGTTTTTATCTCCTTTTGTAAGAGTGACCACATATTTCTAAAAATTAAGCCCCAAATTTAGGCGTTTTTTTAGACAACGAAAAATCAAGACAAATATTAGTTTCCCACACGAAAAAAGTGAAGGTAGCCCAAAATAATTAAGGTAGTAAATTATTTGTGGGTTTAATGTTTAAACCTATGCGATAATGAGATCACATTATATCTCACGGGGTTAAAAAATTTTCACAAAAAGTTTTGGAATTATAAAAAATGCCATATCTTTGCAATCCGCAAACACAAAAGAGCGGAACTGCGGGAGTAGCTCAGTGGTAGAGCACGACCTTGCCAAGGTCGGGGTCGCGGGTTCGAATCC
>JBNGDT010000014.1:0-19042 GCA_049975305.1 Bacteroidales bacterium
AGGTTAAGGCCTGTGTTGATGACGACAGTGACAACCATTCTTGGGATGTTGCCCCTTGCGCTAAGTACCGGTGAAGGTTCTGAAATCTGGAGTCCTATGGGGATTTCTGTCATTGGCGGCCTCTTTGCCTCAACTATCATTACTATGATTATTGTCCCTGTTGTGTATATGTTGTTTACACGCAGCGGAGAACGCAATAAGAAAGCAAGACTGAGAAAAAATTATCAATTTTTAGATTAATCAAACTGTATTATTACACTAAAAACTATGACTGACATGAAATCTGTATTTATCATATTTAACCAGGTACATTCAGAGAAAGTGGATTATGTGCTCGATTATCTGAACATTCGTGGATATACCCAATGGAACAATATTTTTGGTCGTGGCAGCAAAGATGGTGTCCCTCACATGGGTACACATACCTGGCCTGAACTAAATAATGCCGTATTAACCGTTGTGGAAGATGAAAAAGTGGATGCACTGCTGGAAGATGTCAAAAAAATTGATGCTGTGAATGAGGAAGTGGGCATCCGGGCTTTTGTATGGAATGTTGAGAAGATGGTGTAGCTGTTGTATTTTGGTTTTTATCCCTTTACCACTGCCAACGGGATTAACTTTTCAATAATTTCCACTAGATCTTCCTGGTTTTTCATTACGGTATCAATGTCTTTATAAGCCCCTGCTGCTTCATCTAAATTATTTTGAGTACGAATAGCATGCATAATCCCTGCATCATCGAGAAGTTTAATTTCTTTTTCCAGATTCAGTAATCGAATGGCTTGTTTGCACCCCAGTTTACGTCCGGCACCATGCGAGCATGACATAAATGATTCCGGGTTGCCTTTGCCTCTGACAATATAACTGGGAGTTCCCTGTGAGCCGGGAATAATCCCAGTCTGTCCGGTTTTTGCAGATGTGGCGCCTTTACGGTGAACAACCACATTTTTGCCATAATGATTTTCCACAGCAGCATAATTATGATGTATGTTGATAGTTTCCCCAAAATTTACACTATCCATGGTTTCACTGATGATGTTTTTTATTGTGTCCATCATGGCAAAACGATTGGCTTTGGCAAAGGCCAGAGCAAAATTCATCGCTTCAATATAGGCTTGTCCTTCTGTTGTTCCAATGGGTAACCAGGCCAATGATTTGTGTGGCAATTCTATGTTGTTGGCATTGCAATATTTGACAGCCTTCTGATGAAATGCGTTAGCGATTTTCAATCCAAAATTACGTGAACCGGAATGCAGCATTAACCAGATATGACCGTCGGAACCTTGTTGTATTTCAATAAAATGGTTACCACTGCCAAGCGTGCCTAGTTGATAACGTGCATTGTCAAGTTCTTTTTGAATGATATCAATGGCAGGGGCTGCATCAAAGCCTTCCCAGTTTTGCCTGTTTTTGTGATGTTTTGACCCTTTCGGGATGCGATGATATATTTGGTGCACAATGGTACTTAACTCTTTTTTGCTTATGGTTGTAAGCGATGTTTTTACGGCACACATGCCACATCCGATATCCACACCCACAGCATTGGGAATGATTGCATCTTCGGCAGCCAGCACGCCTCCGATGGGCATGCCTAAGCCTTTATGGCAATCCGGCATGATGGCTACCTGTCAGGTTTCACAAGGTTGTTTCTGTCTTCACTTCGTTAGGCCGGATACGGTCTGTCTTTGCAAAAGATTTGCCGCCCGCCTGCCGCGCAGGGACACGGTATGATAACTTGAATCATTATTTTACTTCAAATTCAGTATTTTATTTTTAAGCTCCAAATGATTTTGATTAAAAATTGCTACTAAGAAAAACATAAAAATGTTTGGTAACTACAAAGATAAAGCCTATATTTGCAGTGAGAAAAAAAGAAAAGGGGACATGAAGTCCCCTTATTTAGTATAATATGATAAAAGAAGAAGCTATAAAGCGCTTGATAATCAGCGCATTAAAGGATGATGAATTTCTGGTTGACTGTACAGTAAGCAAGTCAAATCAGGTTATGGTATATGTGGATGGTTTTCAAAAATTTAGCATTGATGATTGCCGGAGGATAAGCAAAGTGATAGAATCGGGGCTGGATAGAAATAAAGAGGATTTTGAATTGACAGTATCAACACCTGGCCTTGATAAACCATTCAAAGTGAGAGAGCAATACAATAAGTATTTGGATAAAAAAGTAGAATTGATACTAAAAAACGGCAAAAAATTAATTGCAGATTTGCAACGCGTTGATAATGATGGCATACAGATTGCATATCGAAAGAATAAAAAACAAGTTCAGGAACACATAATATATAATGAAATCAGTAAAACAAAACCTTTTATTAATTTTTAGTAAAAATTGAAGTATGGTACAGATGAATTTAATAGACACGTTTTCGGAGTTCAAGGAACAGAAAAACATTGACAGGCCTACTATGATGAGTGTACTCGAAGATGTCTTCAGGGCTACACTGTTGAAAACTCACGGAACGGATGAGAATTATGATATTATTATTAATGTGGATAAAGGGGATTTTGAGATTTGGAGAAACAGAGAGGTAGTAGCAGATGAAGATTTTGAAGATCCAAACACCCAGATACCTTTGTCAGAAGCAAGAAAAATTGAAGACGATTATGAAATAGGCGAAGATGTTACCGATGAGGTAAAAATGGAAGACTTTGGCCGGCGTACTATTCTCGCATTAAGGCAAAACTTAACCAACAAAATACTGGAACTTGAAAGAGACAGCATTTATAATAAATACAAAGAACGAATTAATGAAATTGTAACCGGGGAAGTGTATCAGATTTGGAAAAAAGAAATCCTGGTTTTGGATGATGAGGGTAACGAATTGATACTTCCACGTGAAGAACAAATCCCATCAGACTTTTTCAGAAAAGGCGACACGTTGCGGGCTGTAGTATCCAGAGTGGAAATGAGAAACGGTAATCCGCTGATTATCATTTCAAGAACATCTACAGTTTTTCTTGAACGGCTTTTTGAACTGGAAGTGCCTGAAATATTTGACGGGCTTATTACCATAAAAAAAATTGCCCGTATGCCCGGGGAACGAGCCAAAGTAGCTGTGGAATCTTATGATGACAGAGTGGATCCTGTAGGAGCTTGTGTTGGCATGAAAGGAAGTCGTATCCATGGGATTGTCAGGGAATTGAGAAATGAGAATATTGATGTCATTAATTATACAAGCAACATTCAACTGTTTATTCAGCGTGCTCTGAGCCCGGCTAAAGTAAATAATGTCGTCTTAAAAGACGACTCACGGGTGGATGTATATCTTGATCCGGATCAGGTATCCCTGGCCATTGGTAAAAATGGTTATAACATCAAACTTGCCAGCCAGTTAACCGGCTATGAAATTGATGTTTACAGGGAAATGGGTGAAGATGAGGAAGATGTGGATATTGTTGAATTTAGTGATGAAATTGATGAATGGGTAATTCAGCAGTTTAAGGCTATTGGCCTTGATACTGCAAAAGCTGTACTTGAATTGACACGTGAAGATTTGTTGAGCAGAACGGATCTGGAAGAAGAAACTGTGGATAATGTAATTAAAGTATTAAAATCAGAATTTGAATAAATACCGGTTTTTGCCGGATTAATGTGTGGATTAGAAACAACTTATGGCAGCAAAAGAGAAACGATTAATCAAAATTGCAAAAGAATTTAACATTGGTCATAATACCATTGTCGAATTTCTGGCCAAAAAAGGATTTGAAATTGTATCAAATCCCAACACCAAAGTTCCTGCGGAATGTTACGAACTCCTGGAGAAGGAGTTTGGTGATCAGATTTCGGTAAAAGAAAAGTCTAAAGCTGTGTCACAGCAAATCAAAGACCGCCGGCAACAAAGGGCAGAAACCAAACATGATGAGGCGACCTCAACTGCTGATGAAAAATCTGTATTTTCAGAGAATACAGATGAAGATGAAAACATTATTATCAAAGATAATACTGCATCACCAAGTGATAAAACATTTGAGGATATTAAAGAGGCAGATAAAACAAAAGAAGAAACTACCGAATATAAAGAGAAACCCAAACTTTCAGATAAAAAAACTGAAATATCCGATAGTGCTGCCGAAAAGAATACCGCAAAATCTGAATCTGAAGTGGACGAATCCCCAAAGAGTAATAACCTGAATGTAATCCGCAAAATTGATTTGGATAAGATTAATCAAAAAACCCGGCCCGACAGCAAAAAGAAAAAAGAGCAAAAAGCTGAAACGCTGGCAGAACAAAAGACCAAAAAAACGGAAGATCAACAAACCGAAACGACTGAAAAAACCAAACCTGCTGATACAAAAGAGGAAGAGCTTGTTGATGAACCAAAAGAAAAGAAAAATACTGAACCCAAATCTCCTGAGATTTTCGAAAAGACAAAAGTTGAAAAACTGAATGGGCCCAAGGTTGTTGGCAAGATTAATATTGAAAACTTCCTTGAAAAAGAAAAGGAACTGGAGCGAAAGCGCAAAAAAGAAAAAGAAGCGTTTAAAGCTGAACGAAAGAAAAAAACTGCCAACAAGAAAAAAAGAAAACGCATTAAAAAAGAAAAAGTTTCAGTCAAAGATAAAACACAAGGCAGAGACAGGGATAAAGGCAACCCATTTCCTGAGAAGAAAAAGGCATGGTCTAAAGCCAAAGACGGCAGAGAAGAAATTACCGAAGAAGACGTGCAGAAACAAATCAAGGAAACCCTGGCAAGGATGGAAACCAAAAAGCAGAAATCAAAAACTGCAAAATACCGTCGCGACAAGAGGGATGCTGTTTACAAAAGGCAGGAAGAAAAAAAACAAAAAGAAGAAGAAAGCAAAAATATCCTTCAGATCAATGAGTTTGCATCAGTCAATGAGCTTGCCAGCATGATGAATAAGCCAGTTAATGAAATCATTGCTACATGTATGAACATCGGACTCAATGTATCAATCAATCAGAGATTAGACGCTGAAATCATGAGACTTGTGGCTGATGAATTTGGGTATGATGTTGAATTTGTAAGTGCCGATGACCTTTTGAAAGATAAAGAAAAAGTAGAAGATACCCCTGAAGATTTGGAACCCAGAGCACCCATCGTTACTGTCATGGGGCATGTGGACCACGGGAAAACAAAACTGCTTGATTACATCCGGCATACCAATGTTGTTGCCGGAGAAGCCGGAAAAATTACACAACACATAGGTGCTTATTCCGTAGAACTGGACAACGGGAAAACCATCACGTTTCTTGATACTCCCGGCCATGAAGCATTTACTGCTATGCGTGCAAGGGGAGCTCAGGCAACCGATGTAGCCATTATTGTTATCGCTGCCGACGATGATGTTATGCCTCAAACTGTTGAAGCTATTAATCATGCTTCAGCCGCAGGGGTGCCTATGGTTTTTGCCATAAACAAGATAGATAAACCAGCTGCTGACCCTGAAAAGATCAAAGAAAAACTTGCCAATATGAATTACCTTATCGAAGATTGGGGTGGTAAGTATCAGTCCCAGGAAATTTCAGCACTGCAAGGCACAAACGTGGACGAATTACTCGAAAAAGTCTTGCTCGAAGCCGAATTACTGGATTTGAAAGCCAACCCAAACTGCCCGGCTGAAGGAACTATTATTGAGTCCAGCCTTGATAAAGGGCGGGGATATGTTTCTACTATGCTTGTTCAGAGAGGAACTTTGAAAAAAGGAGACATTGTGCTTGCAGGTCAATGTTATGGCAGGGTAAAAGCCATGTTTAACGAACGTCAAAAACCCATCAAAGAGACCGGGCCTGCCACACCAGCTGTGGTACTTGGCCTTAACGGAGCACCCCAAGCAGGAGACCCCTTTAAAGTGATGGAAAGCGAAAGTGAAGCCAAAATTATTGCACAAAAAAGACAGCAACTCGCCAGAGAACAATCACTGCGCACACAAAAACACATTACCCTGGATGAAATCGGACGCCGTTTGGCATTGGGTAATTTCCAGGAAATCAATGTGGTTGTAAAAGGAGATGTTGATGGTTCCATTGAAGCAATGGCAGACTCCCTGATTAAATTGTCCACTGAAGAACTACAGGTCAATGTCATCCATAAAGCGGTAGGGCAAATCACAGATACGGATGTTATGCTTGCTTCGGCATCCAACGCTGTTATCATCGGTTTCCAGGTTCGTCCATCTGTCGGAGCCCGTAAGCTGGCCGAAAAAGAAGAAATTGAAATCCGCCTGTATTCTATTATTTATGATGCCATCAACGATATGAAAGATGCTATGGAAGGCATGCTTTCTCCGAAAATCAAAGAAAAAATTACCGGTACTGCCGAAGTCAAAGAAGTGTTTAAAATAACCAAAGTTGGCACTGTAGCAGGCTGTAAAGTGGTTGACGGTAAAATCTTCAGAAACAACAAAGCCCGGGTTATCCGTGATGGCATTGTTGTTTACACCGGAGAACTGGAATCACTGAAACGGTTTAAAAACGACGTCAAAGAAGTGGCTTCAGGTTATGAATGTGGTTTAAATGTTCAAAATTTCAATGATGTCAAAGTTGGTGATGTCATCGAATCTTTTGAAGAAGTGGAAGTGAAACAGACATTAAAATAAGTCCATGAAAAAATACCGGTGGATATTTATAGTGAGTGCTTTTCTCATTTTAGCAGGCATCCTGACTGTTATGATTCTCAGATATTCCAAACCTCAGAAAACACGACCTGAGATTGTCAAAAAGACTGAAAACCCGGATGAACCGCCCGCCTGCCGGACGGGCAGGGAAACCAAATATGGTATTCCCGTTGATTCTTTTACCATCGTATATGATACTGTAAAGTGGGGACACACCCTTTCCGATTTGCTCACACCTTATCATGTAAACATGGCTACCATTGATAAGATCGGGAAAATGTCAACTGATTCGTTTCGCATTGACAGAATTAATGCAGGCCAGCCATACGCTGTGTTCTGTAAGCAGGATTCAGCATCTGAATTGATTGCAAGTTACCTTGTTTATGAGAACAATGGCATTGATTATACGGTATATGATTTTTCTGATTCTGTTCACATTATAAAAGCTAAAAAACCTGTTGAATTTGTGGAACAGAGTGTATGCGGAACAATCAATTCATCATTATGGATGGCTTTAAAAAACCAGAACGCTGATCCTCTGCTTGCTCTTGAAATGGCTGATATTTACAGTTGGAGCATTGATTTTTTCGGCCTTAAAAAAGGCGATATATTTAAAATTATCTATGAAACAGCGCGTGTTGAAGGATCCGACCTTTTTATCGTGGGAATCAAAGCTGGTTACATGAAACACGCTGGCGAGGATTTTTGGGCCATACCGTTTGAACGCAACGGGCAAATGGATTTTTATGAGCTGGATGGTGCCAGTTTACGCAAAACTTTCTTAAAATCCCCGCTTAGGTACAACCGAATAAGTTCACGCTATACCAACAGCCGTATGCATCCGGTGCTAAAATATCGCCGTCCGCACAGGGCTGTTGATTACGCTGCGCCCACAGGAACCCCCATCAGAACCATTGGTGATGGTATAATAACGCTCAGGAAATACGGATCAGGGGCTGGGTATTACATCAAAGTAAAACACAATTCAGTTTATACTTCCGTTTATATGCACATGTCAAGGTTTGGCAAATACCAGGTAGGGCAGCGGGTAAAACAAGGTGACATTATTGGATACGTTGGAAGTACCGGTTTATCAACAGGCCCTCATCTGCATTTTGAAGTGCATAAACACGGCCATCAAATAAATCCATTGACCCTGGAATCCCCACCAGCCGATCCCGTTCCGGATAGCCTGATGGATGAATTCAATGAAGTGAAACTAAAATGGATTGAAAAGATAGAATCCATTCCCTGTGATACCACAACGGTTAGTTAACAGCATTTTAATAAATAAATTATTTCTGTTTATCTTTAACCTGTCATGAGAATCATGTTTCATAAACACAATACATCGTATTTGGTGATCATCACTTTGATAATTGCTTATGTAGTTTACTGGTTTGCGTTTGATTTCATGCGTTGGAATACCTTCGATGAACCAAGTTTTATCGGCGGGGCACGCTTGATTTTCGGCCTGGAAGGGGCTTTTGATTTTCAGTCAAGAGTAACAAAACCACTGGTGCTTTTGCTTCCCGGTTTCATGGAATGGGCTTTCAACATCCACCCCAAAATTACTTTTATCCTGCAAAACAGCGTGTTTTTTTTTCTTACCGGCTGGTTTATGTATAAAAGCCTATGGTTGATTTACAGGGAAAAGCAACTTGCCTTCCTCGGTTTTTTGGCCTTTATCATGTGTCAGTCTTATGCAATTTATGCACTTATGGTACTATCTGACGTAGCCGGGTGGTTTTTTATTGTTATTGGAATTTACCTCAGCCTTAAATACGTAAGCAGTACCAACAAAATCCGGATGGGGATAATCATTGCTTTGCTGATGGCCCTGGGAGTATTTGCGAAAGAGAGCGCTGTGATTGGCATGATATTTTTTCTTTCTATCCTGATGACAGAAGACAATACATTTAAAGACAAGATTAAAAATGTGGTTACTTATGGTCTTATTTTTGTTATTTGTACCGCCGCAATTTTTTTGGCAGTGCAGTTGCAATTTGGGGACAACATTATTGCTCGCGTCTATGAAACCCACCTGGCAACAAAAAACGACAGCTTTCATATTTCCAAACTGTGGCAAATGTACAGTGTTTTAGATGTTTTCTGGATGCTGTTTTTTGCCGGCGTTTTATGATTCCTCCGTAGTTATAAAAAAATCAAAAACAGATTTACCGCCACAGGTCTGATTGCTTTATTAATAAGTACTGGATTGCTTTTGTTAATGCCATATTTTGTTGACAGGATTTTATTTATCATAGCTCCTTTATTAATTATACTTGTCACCTACGGACTTATCCCTTTTTCAAACATCTCCCGAATTGTACTTGTAATATGTGGTGGCGTAATCAATATTCTTGTTGCATGGTTAAGATACAGACAACATATTCCGGTAATTGAATATGGTATGCTTATGTATGGAGTGTTGATTGCATCTCTCGCAATACTTCCTGTCAACAGGGAAAAAATAGTAGCATTGATAGTAAGAAATTAAACCTATTTATATCCGGAAAACATGTCACCGCATAAGGTACATTTTGCCAATGTTCTTTTTGAAAAACTTGTCTGCTTCATTGGAACGGTGTTCAATGCTTTTACCGGAAATTTCTGTTTTAATCCGGTAAAAATATACCCCGTTGGCCAGTTGATCGCCATACATATCGCGTCCGTCCCAGGCATATTCAGTTATGTTCCTGCCAATATGAATAAAACCTAGTTCTGCTTTTTCTATCACTTTAACAAGCCTTCCGGTGACAGTGTATATTTCTATCCTGAATACATCGGGCACAATGCTTCCGGTAAGTTCAAAAACAAAACGTGTGGAAGTGGAAAAGGGATTAGGATAATTTAATACATGGGTAATGCTTGATTCAGTGATCACCTCAAATGAAATAACATAATCGTAATCACCTGATTCATTACCTGAGGCATCGGTTGCCTGTACACGTAGCTGATAAATCCCATCTTTTGTAAATACTGGTTCATACAGGATTTTTGCTTTGTTGTCAGGCAATTCTGCCGGAATAAATTGCAATACTTCATTGCCCATGCTGTCGCGGAAATAAATGCGTTGTTCTGTACCGGTTTGCATGTCTGTTAGATACACCCTGAATAAACTTGTGTCGCTGAGTGGCAGAAACGGATTTTCATCTATCAGACTGATTAGTATTTCGGGTTCGGCTGAAACAATATCCCCGTCAAGGATATGAATCCCGTCAAAGGTGACATCCAGTACAGGATTGACATTATCAGATTCGACATAAAAATAGTATTGGGCTATGTTGTTGAAATGATATTGCTCGGCCTGGTCGTAATTTCCACCCTCCACGGCAGGGTTATATTCAATCCACACGGAATTTAACCCGGTAAATGCCTCTGTATCAAAACTTACGGTATCAATGGCCACATGTCCTGATGGGTGTGGTGCAAGCCTGTGTTCTTTTATTTGAGTAATTTGATTGTTATTGGTTTGCAGCCAATATTTTACCAGCAAACTGTCCATATCATACGGGCTGATGTTCCTGGTAGCCAGGGCAAATTCCAATGTTTCTCCCTGTGTGATGCTGTCACCTGAAATGTAAAACCCGTCGGAAGGATTTATGGCAGTCTCGGGAACCCCTTCGAACATAAGTTGCCATTTTTTCAATTGCCCCGGTGTCAATGTGCTGTCGTCTCGTGTCCAGAAATTCAGTTTTAGCAAGGGATGTTCTTCATAATCAATATAGCTGTTAAGGTTATACATGTCATAAGTTGGAGGATAAAGGGTATCAAATGCCTCATTAGTGTTGGTAACCGGATCATAAAACAATATTTCAACCAATGAACTGTCATTATTGACTTCGTCGCTTTCCTGGTACCAGTGCAATGATTGCCATTGTTGTGCCGGCCCTGCCGGGGTGCTTGTGATCATACCATAATTAAAATCAGTATAAAGGTATTCTGTTAATTGAATGTGGTCGTTTACCGTTTCTCCGAATACTTCTTCGGCTGTATTAGTATCTCCCTTTTTACAGAAAAAAATGTAAGGAATCCAGTTATCCAGGTACCTGATGTTGTCTGCCCCCAGGTTTTCAAATGTTGTGTATTCTGATTCTGCCCAGTTTTCGAAATTCCCGTTGCGAAATGAATAAGCCAGAATGTAATATCCATCAGGGACTTCATTGTTTATCATATTGATCATATCCTGCCGGCTATCCGAATATCCGGATGGGAAGACAAAAAAGTCCAGAGGACGTGTCATAGAGTAGCATAAAGGGTAATTTAAATGTCCGAAATCCGCTATATTAGCAGGCCATGCTTTTATTGTCACAGGGTCAATTATCGCTATCAACATGGCGCTGGCCTGACTGCATGATCCGGTATCCCCGTTACCGTTATTTATAGCATCATCAATGGTAAAACGGATATAATTATAAACAGATGAACCAGGACTGCCTATGTTGTAGCATTTCAATGTTTTGGGAGTTTCAATATAATCAAAACGGCGTGCTTCCCTGTTGAGATTTATGAAAGCATAATCATCTTTTTTGAATTGGAAGGGATGTGCTTGCGACCAGCCTGTTTTTCCTGGAATGTAAATAAACGATGATTCCCGCCAGCTTATTGAATCCGGCACCGGATGATTGGCTGCCACGCGCCAATAATACACAGTGGTATCGTTGAGTATAGCCGGAGTATTCCAAGTTATCACACCTCCTGGAGCTATTATCTGCCCGGAATACATAGCTGTTCCCATGTTGCTGTTAAATAAATCGGTGGTATCCATTTCAAAAAGAAATTCAGTGTCCCCGATAAATGGATCACCTGTTGAGGCTTTTAGTGTTACAGTATTATTCGGATATATAGCGTATTCATAAGGATACACCGGATACACATCACCCGTTTTGATAAGAAATTGCAAACTGGCATCGTTGTTTGTTTCTGACAGTTCTTCAATTTGATGATAAAAATCAAGATAAACGGATATTTTATTTAACCCTGAGCCTTTGCTATGATCCACAGGCATTTTGATTTGAAAGGATTGATCGTATAAACATCCTTCCACTGCATGTTGGTATTCATCAACGCTATAATCAGGATATTCTCTTGTTGTTTTCACAATAAAGGTGTCTGCAAATGCTTGTCCCTGATTTGTCATATAAATATTAACCCTGAAAGAGTCCTGAACGGTAGTAACTTCATTTGGTTCAAGGCTTATCCCGTTGGGTTCCATAACCAGGTCGGGAAGGGGAGCATAATTTAAACGCAAAGCCGGATCCCCGTGGAGTACCATGTCCTGGCATGTCGTTTCCAAATTCACATTATCCTGATTTCCCTGCTGTGCAAACCTGATGGCTTCCTGTTGCTGAACACCCAGTGGTTGCCCGTATGAATAGTATGCAATGTTTTTATAAAGATTATCGCCAATCTGATTCAGATAAGAGGGGATACCCTCATATACCGATGCCAAAAATGCAATGCCTCCTTTTTCAGGTATCAACACCCAGCGTTCGCTGTAACTTTTATTCGTGGTAATATGTATATCCCCCGAGAAACATGAATTGGCAAAAATAAACGGGTATTTTTCTGTGTTGTTATAATTTTCAGGATCATCAATGCTTTGATCAAAACCAAAGGTTGAACCATGCCCAAAGAATGTCATCATGGTAACCCCGTTATTGATAAGGTCACGCACAGAATCTGAAGAAGATATCTGAATGGGGGCTGAAGAATTTTTCAGAAACGTATGCACAAAACCACCAAACAAGGTGTCTTCGATAATTGCTTCATATCCCTCCAGGTAGTTGGCAAAAGTTTCCTGTTCTGATGCATTACCGCCACCCCCAAAATGCAGTACATTTTTCATCCACAACGCCGGTGCATTGGATTCATATTCCATAATTTTATTCAGGTAACCATAAACATGTTCCTCATTTCTGGCGGCTAAACGTCCTGTAGGCACAAAGGGCTCGAATTGGGAATCGCCCAGCCTGGCTGTAATGAGGATATCTGAGCCCGGATATCCATAGGTTGGTACCAGGCATGACGAAAATAAACTACTGTTTTTACGGATTTCATTAATTCTCAGGCTTTTTCCCAATAAAAATAAATGTTGTGGGCGGGTCCCGTTAATTCCGGTATAATGGGCAATAAGGTTACGGATAGCATAGGGATGTTTTTTTACCCCGTAAACGTATTGATCATACAATTCATTGATGTTAAATACCTCTGCATTGTACCCCGAACTAATGCGGTATGATTTATAGGCCTCGGCGGCATCCATCAAATCCGGGTGGGTAATGATAAGATAATCTGCATCCTTGTTTATGGATGTATAATCTGTAAATTTAGCATTGGGGGTTACCGGAGAAATATCGTGTACTTGTTTGTATCCGTTGTCATTGCACAGAATCATGTGTCGCGTGTTGCCATCGTTAGGAACCAGGGCTTTGAGGGTACCTGCATCATTGGTAACTTCAATTCTATTTCCCTGGTTAATATCATAAAGCCTGATATCACCTGTTGTTCCAAAACCTGTGATTTCCAAAAGGTCTTTGTCTCCGCTGCCGGGTTTAAGATAAAATTCGTATGTATTGGTTGTAGGAAAATTATACGTGTGGGGATATTTAATGTCAATATAAGATACTTTGTTATTGTCATTATACTGAGGAGCTTGAGTGTCATGGGCTGAAAAAGTAAATGTAATGTTTTCAGTGACCTCTCCGGGAGCGAAAGAAAAATTTTTGCGAATAAAATCATACCCGGTATAAAGTTCATCAATGCGGGTTTGACCAAGGAAATTTACCTTCAGGTGATGCGGAATATAAGATATCACACTAATGGCAGGTGTCCCGGCAACAGCCAATTCAATCTCAACATTCCCGCTGCCACTTGCCAGTCCTGATAAATTCAGTGTTTTACTGTGACTGTTTTCCAGGGTAATGGTGGCGTTATCAAGCCACCCTTCAGACCGGCTGTAAAGGCTTTTGCTTGATGCAGGGTAATAATTGCTTGTGTAGTTTTCCCGCAGATGTTTGATGCACCATGGTGATAAATAATCACTGTAGGCTTCGTAATTATTGTCCGTTACCGGGTTCATGCGGCGGTTGCTGAAAGAATTATTGTAGGTCAGATAATAAGCTGCTGTATCAGTAAACAATGAATAATCCGGATTGATGCAGTTTCCAGGCTCATCAAACATAATGGTGTCTTTATAACCCCGGTTACGTTTGCCGTAAAATTCGATGTACCCACTGGGATCAAAAATCCCGTTTGTGCCTTCCCCTTTGATGTAAATGGCTTGTTCTTCACCCTGGTAAAACAATTGTATCCACCGAGGGTCTATGGATCCGGCCGGAAAACCACTGTTCACCAGCTCCTGATAGGGTATCCGGTACATGCCATCTTCGGTAACGGAAATCCGGTAATATTCCTGATCGTAATTGATCCATTCATTGCCATATTCCTGTGCAAATAAGCATGGATTGCCCGGTCCAATAAACATTATCAGCATGATATATGCAATGCGGTATGTTAGTTTTTTACCCATCGAAACTGGATTTTGAGGCATGTGGTTTATCTGTATCAAAACGAAAATTCAAAGATATGACATGGGAATAAAAATTATTGCTGTTTTCCAGGTTGCTTAATGCGTAGTCTATGCTAACCCCCCTGAATTTAAAGCCTGCTCCGACTGAAAGTTGCATGCTGTATGATGTTTTATCATTCTCCATGGGTATTTCCTGAAAACCGCCAGTACCAACCCTTAAAAATGCCAGATTGTCGTAAGTAAATTCCACTCCTGCCCGGGGATCCACACTAATCAAATCAGTTTTTAACAGGGTGTTTCTTTTCCCGTCGAATGTTGTGAACAGATCAATTTCAGCCAGGGCAGAAAACTTATTCACAACCGGGATTTCCCTGGCAAAGGCCATTGTCAGTGAGGGTAAAGTAATTTCCAGGCTGTTTTCAGGCAAATAATTACCGGTTTGATACCATGTGTCCTCAAGCAATTCTTGGTTGAATGTCCAAGCGTTGAATGTGGAAGTAACATCTTTTGCCATGGCTGCAATATGCCAGTTATCAACATGATAAGTAGCAGAAAAATCCACACCAAAACCCCATGCACCTCCAAAATCACCGGCTTTGCGTCGGATAATTTTTATGTTGCCTCCCACATATAGATTCTCAATGCTGGTGTGCTGTGCATAAGTTAGCAACACGGCTAAATCGGATGCTGAGAATGACGATAACCTGTCCCAGCGGATATTGCCATCACTGTCAATCAGGTCAAGGGTGTTAGGAATATCATCAACGGCAAAGCGTATCAGGTTGACGCCAATCACGGAGGTGCTGTCAGGCTGGTATATTGCTGCCCCGAAATCATAACTGGCTACCCCTGCAAAATATTCTGCGTGCATAAGTCCGATTTCCATATCTTTATCAAGGGCAAGCAGCCCGGAAGGATTCCAATAGGTGCCTGTAACATCCCATGATGAGGCAACAATTGCTCCCGACATACCAAGAGCACGCGCTCCCACGCCAATGTTTAGAAACTCATTGCTGTATTTTGGTGTTGTCTGAGCCATGACTGTATCTGTAAAACATATCATTAATATGTACCATTTGATTCTCATTAATGTTTCTTTATGCCGCCTATCGTATTTCATCAAATATCAATCAAATATACAAAAAACAATTACGGGGAAATGAAATTTTTACCGGTTTTGGGGCAAAAAATAAAAATCGTGTTTGTGATGCTGTTTTGCTTCGTTACCTGCCGGAACCAAAATGTTCCTGACCAAAATGAAGGGAAGATAATTTTCGTTCTCAAGCAATGTAAAAATTTTATCCCTGTCTTTTGACATTTCAATTTGCAGCCTGGGCTGGTGTTTTCTGATGGTTTGCACCATATTTTTGAGTACCGGGTACTCGTAGCCTTCAATATCAATTTTGATGAAATCAATGCGGGAAATGTCTGAAAACAGTTTATCCGGAATTTTCATCTCCGCTTCAAAATGTTTTTGAAACGCTTTATTGTCATCCTGTATAATTTTTGTCATCCCGTGATGAACGATACCGTCTGGTGCAGGCATCCCCATATCAACCGTTTTTTCGGTTTCACCCAGTGCATAAGGTAACATTTCAACGTTACGGAGGTGTTTCCTGTTCACGTTTTCTTCCCAAATCTCACGAAACAAAGGCACGGGCTCTACGGCATAGATTTTCCCACTGCTGCCTGTCATCTTAGCCATGAACACAGTATAATAAGCCAGGTTGGCTCCAATGTCAATGCAGATATCTCCAGGGGTAATGATTTCCGGCAAGTGATGTATTTCGGGATGTTTCTTTTTGAAAAAGCCCATGTCAATCAAACGGATGTACCACTTGCTGATAAAACGCAAATAGCGTTTAAGCCCCATTTTTTTGTACAGAAAACGTCGTAAAAATTTCATGTGTAGATTTTAATCAATTTCTTCATAATCTGCGTATTCCTCATCATCATGCTTTGTCCCTTTTCTCTTCCCTGATTTTCTATTTTCAGGGATGTTCTCTATAGTTACTTCGCCTTCTGATTTATCTTGTTTTTTCCGGGTGTCTTGTTCTTGTTTGTATTGATGCTGTATTTTATTGATTTTACGCTTAAGCAGCCAGGGTATTATAACCCTGAACAAAAGACGGAAAAACAAAATTACAATAATGACTATGACTAAAATTCTTCCCATAACATAAACATAAATAATATCCTAACATGATTTGTGCAAAGTTAGAACAATTTTCCTGGATTTTCGCGGGCCGTCAAATTCACACAAAAATACATTTTGCCAGGTGCTTAACCCAGCTTTCCCCCTGATAACAGGAATGCATTCTGATGGCCCTACCAGTCCGGATTTTAGATGAGCTGCCCCGTTGTTATCTATGTGGTCGTGTTCCCACACACCCTGTGGAGCAATTTTGTTTAGCATGCTGATTACATCATTCTGTACTGAATCATCCCAGTTTTCCTGTATCATGATACCAGCGGTGGCGCCCTGTACATACACCATTACGCTTCCTGTCTGTACATCGCTTTCATTGATAAAATCATGGATATAACCAGTGATGTCAATTAATTCATTCTGTTTGTGTGTCGAAACTTCAATTGTTTTTTGCATTTTATTATCTTTATCACAATACATGAGTTTTGTATCTTACAGCCACATGAAAATCTGTGGGTTATCGGTGTATTTTTTCAAATCGCTGACAAAAATGATAGCAAAAAGGTCAATCACAGGCAACACGCCGATCCCGCCGCCAAGAGTAACAGCATACACAATAGGGATCCATGGTTCGGTACCAAGGTAAATGCGGTGTCCGCCCAATGGACCTGCAAGAAGGTCTGCTGCAATGGCAATTAGCTTGCTGCGTTTTTTTTGTTCTTCTGTTGTGATGTCATTGTGGTGAATGAGAATGCGATAATGCCCAAAACGTATGGTGTCGGTTATTTCAAAATCTGGTGTAACCTTATAGGATGATATGTTAGTGGCATCTGCGGGTTTTATCATTGCAGCCATCAGAATCAGAAACAATATGAAAAAACAAAGCTGTTTCATTATAAGTTGTGGTTAAAAATCCCGTGACGGATAATATTTTGCACTACCCCGGTTGCTGTAATTTCATTTAATATGTCAATGGTTGCTGCATCGTGGGCATCAGAGCCGAGCAAATCCACCCATCCTTTTTTAGCCAGCATCTCAAATGTGATTTTAGGGCCGGGGCCATATAAACCATAGGTTGATGGCAAATTGGCCTGAAACAAAAATTCCTGGTCACGCAACCGCTCATACATGCTGATATTACCATGCCAGTATTCATAACGTTCAGGATGTGCCAGCACGGGTATGTACCCGGCATTTTTTATTTCCTTTACAATGATTTCTGTGCCAACGGGTGGCATCAAAAAGCTAAACTCACACAGCAGGTAGTTATCTCCAAAGCTGAGTATGTCATCTTTTTCCAGCAGGGAAAGCAGGTGTTCGTCAATGTAGTATTCTGCAGCTATTTCCACAGGAAAACTGATTTTTTCTTTTTCCATGGCATCAAAGAGGATATCCCTTGCATGTATGATATTTTCTGTTGAATTAAGGTAGCGCTGGCTGTGAACGTGTGGTGTTGTGATGATTTTAGTGTATCCCTGTGCCTGAAAAGCACGCACCATATCCAGGCTTTCTTCTACTGTTTGAGCGCCGTCATCAATGCCCGGCAACAGGTGAGAATGCATGTCTGTGCGGATGGGAATGACAGGTTGATGTTGTTTTTTATGTGATGAAAACAAGCCCATACATTATCGGTTTTCGTACATATTTTTATAATATTTTTGGTAATCTCCGGTAATTACATTGTCTATCCAGTCTTGATTGTTCAGGTACCAGTCAACGGTTTTTTTCAGACCTTCTTCAAAATCCAGCGATGGCTTCCAGCCTAGTTCTTTGGCAATTTTTGATGAATCAATGGCATAGCGTTTATCATGCCCGGCACGGTCCTTCACAAATGTAATGAGTTTTTCTGAAGTCCCTGGTTCACGCTTAAGTTTATCATCCATGATTTTGCAAAGCAGGTGTATTAAATCAATGTTTGTCCATTCATTGTTTCCGCCAATGTTGTAAGTTTCCCCTTTTCTGCCGTTGAAATAAATGGTTTCAATAGCATTGGCATGGTCTTCAACATACAACCAGTCACGCACGTTTTCTCCCTTACCATAAATGGGAATGGGTTTCATGTTTTTAATGTTGTTGATGGCCAGGGGAAGCAATTTTTCAGGAAACTGATTGGGCCCGTAATTGTTTGAGCAATTGCTGATTACCACCGGCATGCCATAAGTGTTATAATAAGCCCTTACCAGGTGGTCTGAGCTGGCCTTTGAGGCTGAATAAGGAGACTTGGGATCATAAGGGGTATCTTCTGTAAACAACCCTGTGTCGCCAAGGGACCCATATACTTCATCAGTAGAGATGTGGTAAAAGCATTTATCTGAGAAATCACCTGCCCAGGCTGCTTTGGCGTGATTGAGCAGAACCACTGTCCCAACAATGTTGGTTCTTATAAATTCCATGGGATTGGAAATGCTCCTGTCCACGTGAGATTCGGCAGCGAGATGGATGACGCCTTCAAAATCATATTTCTCAAACAAAGATGATACGGTTTTTTCATTAGCAATATCTCCTTTTTCAAAGCGATAATTCTTTTTATTGGTGATGTCAGTAAGGTTTTCCGGATTTCCTGCGTAAGTGAGCTTATCAAAGTTGACAATGAGTTTATCAGGATGATTGTTCACCATGCGTCTGACCACGTGTGAGCCGATAAAACCTGCTCCGCCGGTTATGAGAATTGCTTTTGTCATATTATGTTTTTGTTAAAGAAGGTTGACGACAATGTGTATTTGTTTTTAGTGTTCATACGTTACGGAATTTCTTTTCCCATTTCC
>JBNGDT010000014.1:19052-20440 GCA_049975305.1 Bacteroidales bacterium
CATCTATGCTGGCTTGTGCTTTCCACCCCAACACATTATTGGCTTTAGCGGTGTCGGCATACACTACGGGAACATCCCCCGGTCGCCTGTTGGCAACAGTATAATTCACTTTATTTCCTGAAACACGTTCAAAACTTTTGACCATCTCAAGCACAGAAACCCCTTTGCCTGTTCCAAGGTTAAAATATTCATAGTTGCTTTCCTGTTTTTGGTTCTGCATACGTTCAACAGCAATGACATGGGCACGTGCCAGGTCAACCACATTTATGTAATCGCGTATGCATGTACCATCAGGTGTCTCGTAATCATCGCCGAAAATTTTAAGTTCTTTACGGATGCCCATGGCGGTTTGTGTTACAAATGGCATCAGGTTGTTGGGAACACCCTGTGGACGTTCTCCAATGTGTGCAGATGGGTGTGCTCCTATGGGATTGAAGTACCTGAGGCTGATGCATGCATAGCTATTATCAGCACGGCATACATCCATCAGTATTTCTTCAGCAATGCGTTTTGTGTTGCCATAAGGTGAAAGCGCAGGCTTGAAAGGTGCAGATTCATCAACAGGCAAATGATCCGGATTTCCGTATACAGTACAGGATGAACTGAACACAACTTGTTTGTTTTTTATCAATGCTAATAAATCCAGCAGGTTCATCAACGAGATGATGTTATTTTGATAATAGGTGAGGGGTTTTTCATGTGATTCACTAACGGATTTGTATGCCGCAAAATGAATTACCGCTTCTATGTCGGGATGTTCCTGTAAACATGATTTTACAGCAGCTTTATCCTGTAAATCCAATTTATAAAACAACGGTTTTGTGCCAGTGATTTTTTGAATCCCTTCCAGAACAGAGATGTAACTGTTTGATAAATTATCAATAATAACAACATCATATCCGTTTTCCATCAATTCCACGGTAGTGTGCGAACCGATGTAACCCAACCCTCCTGTTACCAGAATTTTCGTTTTTTTCATGTTTATTTCTTAAGGTTTATGCTTCCCAGGTATTGACCAACAATCTTTTGAATGTATTTTCCAATGATGTCAAACTCAAGATTAACAATGCTGCCTGGTTTGTAATTGTGAAAGTTTGTGACCTCATAAGTATATGGAATGATGGCCACAGTAAACCTGTCATCACGGGAATTTACAACGGTCAGGGACACCCCGTCAACCGATATAGACCCTTTTTCAACGGTAATGTTCCCCTTGTTCATATCGTATTTGAAGGTAAAATACCAGCTTCCTTCCGATTCTTTGATATCCACACATTTTGCTGTCTGGTCAACGTGGCCCTGCACTAGGTGTCCGTCTAACAGTTTGTTTACTGACATGCTGCGCTCAAGATTGATTTCATCACCAAAAGATGGGCCATTTTCAGTAC
>JBNGDT010000014.1:20450-21543 GCA_049975305.1 Bacteroidales bacterium
GGATTTTTGCAGGGTTTCATCCACTGCCGTGACGGTATATTCTTTTTTATCTTTATTGACGTTAACCACGGTAAGACATACCCCGTTGTGTGACACTGACTGGTCAATTTTCAGTTCATCAGCAAATGAGCATGTCATGGTAATATGCAGGTTTCCCTTCTCTTTTTCAAGGTTCACAACTTTGGCGGTTTCTTCAACTATTCCTGAAAACATAATGAGTCATTTTTATATTAACTTGTAAAATTAGTTTTTCTTATCCATAGGATCAAATTCTGCAATAAAAATCTAAAACATGTAATTTTCATGTATATTCGTTACCTTTGAATTAATAAACAAAGTGAATAATCAATTGTAATAACTATAAATCAACATCTATGATTATGATTATAAACAACATAGAAATTGAAGCGGTCAAAGGAGATATTGCTAATCAACCTGATATTCAGGCTATTGTTAATGCTGCCAACGCCGAACTCCGCATTGGTGGTGGTGTTGCCGGAGCTATCCACAGGGCTGCCGGAACAGAGTTGGAAGCCGAATGTCGTAAATACGCCCCCATCAATCAAGGGGAAGCTGTCATCACAGGAGCACATGAATTACCTAACGATTATGTGATTCATTGTCTGGGCCCGGTGTACGGCGTAGATGAACCTTCTGACAAATTGCTTGCTGCATGTTACAAAAATTCCATTAAGCTGGCAGAAGAATACAAACTGGAATCCATCGCATTCCCTGCCATTTCTACGGGGGCATTTCGTTTTCCCATTGAGCAGGCTACTGATATTGCCCTGTCAGAAGTGAAAAAACAGACCAAAAACATAAGCCATCTTAAACGAATCAGGTTTGTGCTTTTTAGCCAAAAAGACCTTGACATTTACCAGCGGAAATTGAAGGAAATGGTATAATTTTGAGATGGCACGATAGCGAGAAGGAAAGAAAGAACGATGGGAAGAAGGTGTGACAGAAGGATAGTGCACTGTAGGATGCGATTTATCGCATCCCGGATAAGTGCCACCATACGCTATATTAATTAATACGTGTCAAGTTTCACAAGGTTGTTATGTAAAACAATCTTGCTTTGATTTAATTTTTT
>JBNGDT010000015.1:0-21355 GCA_049975305.1 Bacteroidales bacterium
GGCGGGAAAGCTAAACCTTTAAACACAACAACGTGGTGAAACTAAACAATTATTACTATATCAAAGGACTGGAATTTGTTGATGGCATTAATTCACCTCCCGAACCGCAGCTAAGCAGTGGTGTCATCCGGGATGGATTTGTTGTCACCGAATGGGGTGTAATTATGGAATAAAAGCCGGTGATTAATTTGCGCCAGGTGGGAGGCGGTTAGCTTGCTGTGGGATGTGCCATGCTGAACACGCCTGGCAGGGCTGCCGGAGAAAGCCCCTGCTGAGGCGCAATGTGCAGCGGCACATCCAATAGCAACTAAAAGCCGTACACCGCCCGGGCGCCCAAATCAAAAACAAAAAAAAGCACCCCAAAAAGGATGCTTTTTCTTTATTTATATCTACTAAATAACTTACGCTTCTTCGCTGCCTTTAGCACGCATACCCATGATATCGCGGTCAAACATATAGAGGTTTTTGTCCCCTACAAGTTTAAGTTTATCAATGATGGCCTGCACAGAAGCTTCTTCTTCCATTTGCTCATCCACAAACCATTGTATCCATTTCAACGCAGCATAATCCTTTTCTTTCTCAATGATTGGGATAATAGAATGTATGCTTTTGGTAATGTATTTTTCATGCTCAAGCACTTGCTCAAACATTTCGTGGATGGATTTCCATTCGGTGGGCGGTTGTTCAAAAGCAGGGATAATAGCTTTGCCACCACGTTCATTTACAAAGCCAATGATTTTCAGCATGTGCATCTTTTCCTCATCTGCCTGGGCGTAAAGCCATTGTGTGATGCCATCGTAGCCTTCTGTTTCAGCCCATGAAGCCATCGATAAATACAGATTTGAGGAATATCCTTCTTTTTGGATTTGTTCGTTTAGTGCGTCAATGATTAACTTTTTCATCATAATAGTTTTCATTTTTTAGTTTATAGTCATATAACAAATTTTATGCATTTTTGTTGTCAAACATGCGCCAATTTTTTTAATCGCAGGCAAGAAAACATTCTGCTTGTTACCAGCAATTACAAATACGAAATCATGTATTCTTATTTACCAGTTTAATCCTTTAAAAGCTTTAATGAAAAAACATATATAAGCTTGGTAAGTGTCTTATATGTATGCTTACAAGTTTTAGAACAATTTTAAAAAATAGTCATTTAATAATAGATAGTTAGTCTATATTCCCTGCAACTGAGGTTGTCTGCGATTTTGTTGTTGCGGGTAATTAAAATATTGTTCAAACAATGGTGTGTGTTCCTGTAATGAAGCTTCGATCGCAGGCAAAATGTCTTCACGTTGATGTCGCAACGCCATGCGGTAACAATCCTGTATAGTTTGTAAAGCCATCGCAATTTCACGGGAATTACCGGGTATTTTATTATCCGGCAATGAAAAATGGTATCTCAATTCCTTGTCATATAAAGATACGATATACGAGATGATTTCATCGCCTTTTTCCGGTTTATCCAATTGATACCAGGCATCTGCCAAATTTGTTGAAAAAACATCAGGTGTAAACACATCTATAGGGATCTGTTTCTCGCAACGCTCCAGCACTTCTATTGCCCTGGCTGTATCTCCTTCATTACGAAGCCTGTTGGCCAGACGTACAAAGAGTTCTCTGAGCTGAACAATTTTTACTGTCCGCCGGATGGTGTAATCAGCATAAATGCCAGGATCTTCTATATTGCCATAGTCAAAATTGTTCATCAGGTTGTCGTATAAAACCTCTGTGTCAATACGTGAATTATTGGATTTGATGGGTGTTAATCTGTATGAAAACCCATCCAACTGAAAATAATTTTTAAGGTTCAGCGTTTCATTGCGGCCCACGGAGGTATAATAAACGGGGCGTTTCCAGTCAAAATTAGCCAGCAAGTCAAAGATCATCAACTGGTTTTTCATCATGTACTCCTGTTTTGTATCCCAGCGGATTTCTTTTTCCATCAGGTGCGCATCTTCAGGTTTGACAATGCCACTTTCAACAGCGTTGGCTGAGTCAACAGGCAATATCATTTTGGTTGTTGGATAGGTATAAAACACATCGCCCCTGCGGGTTTTGAGTTTGGATTTTGAATCATTAGCAATGAAATCAACAATCCTGCTTATGGGTTGGTAGCCTTCGTAACTAGGTTGCTCATACAGATACGAAATGTCCCTGGCTCCCGGTTCGTATGTTTCCTGTTCGAAGCTAAAAGGCATAGGTTCAGCTTCGTAGGTTTTCATTTTCATCTGGTCAATGTACCAGTTGCTGGCTACATAAGGCAAACAGCATACCTTTACATCCGTTCTGTAACCTTCAACTTCCTGGGCATACCATATAGGAAATGTGTCATTGTCGCCATAAGTAAATAAAATACTGTTGGGTAAACATGAAGTCAGGTAATTATGAGCAAAGTCTCTTGCTACATACCTGTTGCTGCGATCGTGGTCATCCCAGTTTTCTGCAGCCATTTGCAGAGGTACAAGCAGACACAATCCAGTTGCAAGGCCGGCCATAACAGGCCCTTTCCCGATGTATTGCAAAAGCCGGTATATGCCAAGTGTTCCCAGTCCAATCCATATACTAAATGCATAAAATGAGCCGGCATAAGCGTAATCCCTTTCGCGTGGCTGATATGGGTATTGATTCAGGTAAAACACAATGGCAATGCCTGTCATGATGAAAAGAAGCAACACAATCCAAGCGTCGTGTTTTTGTTTTTTAAAGTGTAAAAACAGGCCAATTAAACCAAGCAACAAGGGGAGCATGTAATATTTATTATGGCCTTTGTTTTTCAGGTAATCCGGCATCTTATCCTGATCGCCTACCCTCGGGTTATCAATAAACGGTATGCCTGAAATCCAATTGCCATGGACGGTATTGCCATGTCCCTGTATGTCGTTTTGGCGGCCGGCAAAATTCCACATAAAATAGCGCCCGTACATCCAGCCTATCTGGTATTTGAACAGGAATGTCAAATTTTCTCCAAAGGTGGGAAGCCTGTCACCGCTGATGCCTGTCCAGCTTTTATATTCCTGGATATGCTCAGGTTTATTGCTCCACATACGCGGTAACAATGTCATGTGCTCTTTTTTGTATTTTATTTTCTTTTTATAATCAACCACTTCATATTTGTTGTTTTTTCTCACATAAACCGGATCAGTATCCTCAATAGCAATACGTTCGGAATTATAGTATTCTCCGTAGAACAATGGCATATCACCGTATTGTTCCCTGTTTAAGTAGGTAAGGAACTGATACATGTTATCCGGATCGTTTTGGTCCATGGGGGGTTCTGCCAAGGATCTGATTATGATGATTGAAAATGTGCTGTATCCTATCAGGATAAAAATAAAGGCCAGCATGACTGTATTTAGTAAAGGCTTATAGTTATCGTATAATTTCCATGCGCCAAAAGCAATGGCAGCTATGATCAAGATTGACAGGAATGCACTGTTTGTCATGAAAGGTAAACCAAGTAGGATTAAACCAATGACAATACAGGCCACCCCCATGTTTTTGTTGAACTTGTACTGTGTAAAATAAATGGAGCCGGCCAGGGATGCCAGCAGAAGAATTAACCAGGTAAATACGCCGGAATAGTAGGGGAGTCCCATGTTGTTAACAAAAAGGAGGTCGAATTTAAAGGATACTTTGGCAACGCCGGGGATCACACCATACATTAAGATGGCCAATATCAGAATGGCAATGGCCAGTGCCCCGAGAACACCTTTTCTGGTGGGTTTGTATTTTTTAAAATAATAAATAAATACCATGGCAGGTATCGCCAACAGGTTAAGCAGATGCACCCCGATGGATAAACCAATGAGTAGGGCAATCAATAGTATCCAGCGGTAAGCGTGTTTAGAATCAATGGCCTGTTCCCATCTGAGCATGGCCCAAAAGACTATTGCTGTAAAAAAGGAGGAAGAGGCATATACTTCACCTTCGACTGCAGAAAACCAAAACGTGTCTGAAAACGTGTAAACCATAGCTCCGACAAATGAAGCGCCAATGACAGCAATGATTTTGGCTGTATTCAATTTATTATCAGGTGCAATGATGCGTTTGGCAAAATAGGCAATCGTCCAGAACAAAAACATGATGGTAAAAGCACTTGCGAGAGCTGACATGGTGTTCACCATTTTCGCCACGTTGGTGGGGGCACTGGCAAACATTGAAGCCAGTCTTGTCATCAGCATAAATGTAGGTGCTCCCGGCGGATGCCCGATTTCCAGTTTATACCCGCTTGCTATAAATTCACCACAATCCCAGAAGCTTGTTGTAGGTTCAATGGTAGAAATATAGACTATGGCAGCTATCAGGAATGCCACCCACCCGAAAATCCTGTTGACAAGTTTGTAATTCTTCATCGTAAGTTCTTTTTAATAAAAATAGCAAAAATAAAAAAAAGGCTGAAAAATTTAATATCAGCTTTTTTTTGATGAATTTAATAATACATAATCAAACCATATAAGGCATATAAGGGATTATAAGAAAAATTTATATGACCTTATATCCCTTATATGGTTCAAAACAATCGTTATTAGCTGTTTATTGGTGGCCAACTCATCTTTGTTTCCATTTCCCTGCCCGGCGACAGACGGGTTAGCGTCTCAGCGTCTTAGCGGTAACAGCCGGTAAAAAATGTATTTGTCTGAATAGAGGCCAATAATGTATTATTTCGTGATCATTATTTGGTTGAGTTTCTTTATCATTTTCTCAACCTCTTCTTTGTTTTCAAAGGGTTTGACATTTTCCCTGATCACTTGCAATGACTCAACGATGTCGTTGAGGCATTGTTCAAATTCCTCCATTTTATTATTGAACTCAGGATCATCAGCCAATGTTTCTTCATATTTCCTTTCAACATTAGCATATTGCTCGTCAAGTGCAAGGGAAGCATTTTGGATGTTTTTCATTTCCTGGTTCAAATCACTCAATACTTCAAAAGCACCTATTTCGTCACTAATGTTGTTTGAACGTTCTGCAATTTTGTTGATTTCAGTTGTACTGTTTTTAATGTCCTCAATGGGATCGCTAGTTTCCTTATTGCAACTAGTCAATGCAGTCAGACTGACAATGATTGCTGTAATGAATAAAATGCGTATTTTCATAACGTTAGAATTTATTTAATTGTTTGTATCAGAACTTTGAGTTGCACTTTCGAGAGTTCTCATCACTGAGAAAATAAATATCCCCGACAATATGGTAAGTCCAACCAGTATAGCAAAGAACTGCCATAATTCGACAATGTCCCACAATTTACCGACAAGTCCAGCCAGCAGGTTACCGATAGCTGTTGCCCCAAGCCATCCACCCTGGGCGAGTCCTAAATATTTTGGTGGTGCTACTTTGGATACAAAGGATATTCCAATCGGGCTCAGGAAAAGCTCGGCAATGGTCAGTATGAAATAGGTTCCTATCAGCCAGTATGGGTTCAGTCCGGTTACTGAATGCAATTTCAGGGCTGCCAGCATCATGACAACAAACCCTAAGGCTGTGACGAACATCCCAATGCCGATTTTCCGTGGTGATGATGGTTCTTTTCCTTTCGATCGCAGCCATGTAAAGAACCCGACAATGATTGGTGTCAGGAAGACAATAAATATCGGATTGAAATGCTGGAAAAGTTGTGGTTCAATTTGCATGGTTGGTTCATACGTAGAATAAGCCCAGTATGTTAATGCTGCACCTGCAACAAATAAGGCGGCACCACCAAGTTTTACGTTCTTTTTGGATTTTCTTCGCAACAACATTATCAAACCACCAATGGCTGCCAGTGCAGGGATAAATGATTTGAGGTCAAAGAATATATAATCCAGATTGCTCACAGTAGGCGTGGTATAATCACGGGCAAAGATGGTCAATGTGAAGCCGTTTTGATGGAAAGCCATCCAGAAAAACATCACGGTAATCATAACGAGGCCAAGTGCAACAAGTCTTTTTTTGGTTTCTTCAGGGCTCATTTGAATAACCTGGTCTTTGGTATCTTCGTTTTTGGCTTTTTGAGCTTCAGTAATATCAGCCTTTTTAAGGTGTTTGTAAAAAATGGTAAATATTGCAAGTGATACCAACATACTAATAGCTGCGATGGCAAAAGCTGCGCTGTATCCGGTAGATAAACTGGATGGATAAATTTCTGTGAATTTCGTTAATCCTCCCGAAAAGTTCATGCTGGCAGCGTATTGCTGCAATGCGTCTGTGTAATGTTGCACATTTTCAAAGCTTTGTTGCACTGTAGCGGTTGCTTTATCCAGAAAAGGATGAGCATTTTTGTACAGGTTGGACAAATGAGGCATGGAATTTTGATAGGTAAATCCTTCTTTGCCAAGAAATAAGCTCACAATGCCGGTTGCTGCATGCGGGGCAAAAAAGGCGCCAATGTTAATACCCATGTAAAAAATATTGAAGGCATTGTCACGGTTGTGACTATACTTGGGATCGTCATATAACTTCCCTACAAGTGCCTGCAGGTTTCCTTTAAACAGTCCGGTCCCAAGTGAAATGACAAACAGGGCAACTATAATAATCAACGTGTCTTTCATCTCAAAAAAACCGGGTGCTGCAAGGAGCATGTATCCCACAAACATAATCAAAGTTCCAACGATGATGGTCCTGCCATATCCCCACAGTTTATCTGCAATGATTCCTCCTAAAATCGGCAGGAAATAGATTCCAAACAGAAAACCACCGTAATAATCACCTGCTTGTCCTGTGCTGAAACCAAACTTGGCCTGTAAGTACAGCACAAAAATTGCTAACATGGTGTAATAGCCAAAACGTTCTCCCATGTTGGCGAAAAAAGCTACCAATAGTCCTTTAGGATGTCCTTTCAACATAATTACTTTATTTTTAGATTAATACTCAATTTTATTTCTGTTTTTATTTATTTTATGACGAGCAAAGGTAAAAATCTTTTTTATTTTTTCAAGGATTTAAAAAAACTCAGAAATATTTTATGAATTATAACTTGTTAGCTATTGGCAGAATCATTACTTTAGTGTTTTGTTTTTGGATGTGAATTACATACGTATCAATTTAATTTGCAATGTTATGAAACTGTTTGAAACGGCACAAATCAAAGATATTGATCAATATACGATTGAAAACGAGCCAATATCTTCGTCTGATTTAATGGAAAGGGCAGGCACTCGTATGACGAAAAGGATTATGTCTTCCTTCAATGTTAATGTCCCGTTTTGGATCATATCTGGTCCCGGAAACAACGGTGGAGACGGGTTGGTGATTGCACGCTTGTTGCTTAAGGGAGGATACAATGTTACCGTTTGTATGCTTCGGTTTACAGATAAAATTTCTGAAGATTGCCAGTTAAATCTGGATAGGTACAATGCTACTGGAGGAAAAATCATTGACATAAAATCTGCTGAAGATGTGCCTGAAATACCTGAGAATGCGGTCATTATTGATGCAGTGTTTGGTGCAGGGCTTACCAGGCCTGTGAAAGGATTGCCGGGAGAGGTAATTGCAAAAATAAATCAAATCAAAGCACGAAAGGTGGCCATTGATATTCCATCGGGATTGTTTGGTGAAGATAACTCAACGAATACCGGAGAAATATTTAAGGCCGACGATACCTTAACCGTGCAGTTTCCAAAGCGTTCGTTCTTTTTTAAAGAAAACCGAAAATATACCGGAGAAGTCCATGTTATTGATATCGGTTTGCACCCGGAGGCCATAGCTCAAACACCATCTACATGGTATATAAATACAGAATCGGATATAAAAAAATGTGTACGTAAACGGGATATATTTGACCACAAAGGCCATTTTGGGCATGCTTTGTTGATAGCAGGCAGTTATGGAAAAATGGGTGCGGCGGTATTGGCTGCAAATGCTTGTTTGCGGGCAGGTGTTGGGTTGCTTACTGTGCATATCCCCAAAACCGGATACCAGATTTTACAACAGGCTGTGCCTGAGGCTATGCTCAGTATTGATGATAGTGATTTGATTTTCACCGGATGCCATGATACACAAAAATTCAATGCTTATGGTGTTGGCCCCGGCCTGGATAAAAAGCCGAACACAAAAAAAGCACTGGCGGATTTAATACAACATACGGATAAACCTATGGTATTGGATGCCGATGCCTTAAATATCATTGCTGAAAACAAATCCCTGCTTAATGAACTTCCTGCAAATACGGTATTGACACCCCATCCAAAAGAATTTGAACGCTTGTTTGGAAAAAGTAAATATACCTGGGCAGAAGCTGAATTGCAACTGAAAATGGCAGTAAAGTATAAACTGGTTATCATCGTGAAAGGAGCTTTTACCCGTATTGCCACACCAGAAGGGACACTGTACATTAACATTACCGGCAATCCAGGAATGGCAACAGCGGGAGCAGGGGATGTGTTAACAGGAATTGTGTTATCTTTGCTTGCTCAGGGATATGATGCTGGCACAGCTTCACGTCTCGCTGTGTTTGTACATGGAAAAGCCGGAGATGCTTTTGTCGAGGATAACAGCCAGGAAGCTTTGATTGCAGGAGATATCCCGGTATATTTAGGTAAAATATTTAAAAAGTTGAAACAATGAAATGGGAAAGTATAGTGTTTGTATTTTTTGCCCTGATGTTTTTCACATCTGCATGCCAAAAAGGCTGGTATGTCACAGAAAATCCGGTTCCGGAAAAGAAAGAAAAAGCATTGGTCTATTGTTTGCCAAAAAATCAAATTCATTTGACAATATCGCTTAAAAAAGCCCATTTTATACCCGGTCCGTATGCCGAATTTGCCACGCCGTATCTGAGTCTTCAAAACATTGAATATAATGAAAAGTATTTTTATACTATAAGTGACGTTGAGTGCCACACAAGCTCCATAGCTGATCCTGACAGGCAATTCTATATTGTCCCCGACAAAAATCTGCCGGCTCTGTCCTTCAGCCAACAGGCGGTACTTTCAGGGATTAATCTGACAGATGTTGATGAACAAGCGGCGGTTTCTGTACCTGTATTTGTGCCTGAAAAATTGCATAATTCGGCAAACCCGGATTTTCCAAACATGCAGATTGATAAAAGTAATTATGAAGTGATTGACACAACCTACAGAATTGTGCAGCGTGATTCTGTTGAAATAAGAATCCCTGTTTATCAAACCAAAGAAAAACAAAAAACCATTGTTGAGAAAGCCAAAGATGCGGCTGATTTTATCATCAGAATACGCAAAAACCGCTTTTCACTTGAAGCAGCCCTTGGAGAACAAAAAGTAAGCGGCGTGGATATTGCTTATATGATTGAAAAACTGGAAGCGCTTGAGCAATCGTATCTGGAATTGTTTACAGGAAAATTAAAAACTGAAATTGTGGAATTGCATTATACCCTTACGCCGGAGAAGAAACAGGCGGAACAAGGTTTTGTGCTGGATTACCTGGACAAAAATACAGGCACACTCATAGAACAGGCCAACAATGCGGATAAACTTGAATTGCGTGTTGTTCCTTTGTCGGAACAAAGCAGCAAACCAAAGCTGGCGAACAAGGACGAAAGCAAAAAAGCACTTGCATTTTATCATGCCAGGCCTGTTGAGTTGGCATTGTTTTTAAACGATGAAAAAATATTTTTTCAACAGGCTGTCATTTCCCAGATGGGAAGTTTGAATTATTTGCCGGCTGAGATTGTTGATGGAGATACCCGGATCAAACTTGATCCACACACCGGAGAAATCATATTCATAAAATAAGGATTGATTAAACGTGTTTACATTTATATTGCGCTCCAGTTGTGTCCGGTAATGAATCTGACAGCACAACACATCCTTTATGTCTATCACATGGACCCGGCAGTTGTGTTTTGCGATAGTTTTCGTGTCAGCGATAGCATTGAGGCAGTAGAAAAACTCAAATACCTGCAACAAGCTGATTTGAATGATGGGTATTTTTTTGCAGGCTATGATAGCATTGTTTACAACAACCAAAAGGTTGAAGCATGGTACAGAAGCGGGGTTAAATATTATTGGGATACCGTAGTGATTAAAAAAAACGACAGTTTCCCGGCTGTGGAAATAAGTCCTGAAGATTTGATGGCTTCTCCGCCATCGCCTGACCGTGTCAGAGAATGGACAACAAAGGTTCATAAAATGTTATTTGACCTGGGGTTTCCGGATGCACAGGTTAAAGTAGATTCCATTGCTATAAGTGATGATCATAAAATTAAAATCCATGTGGATATTTATCAAGGTGAAAAATTGTTTTTCGACGGTTTTATTTTCCCGGAATATAATGATTTTCCTTCAGCGCTATTGCCGGTAAAGACAGGTTTACATCCGGGCGAGGTTTTTCAGGGTGACAAGTTGAACACCATTGATAAGGTGTTGAATGAGCTTGAATTTGTCAAACCAGTGGATAAATGGTTTATTGAAAGGCATGATAGCCTGTTTAATATTGTTGTCCCCTTGAAAAAAGAAAAAGCCAACAATTTCAATGGAATGTTGGGGATTATTCCGGGCGATGAAGTTCAAAATTTGTACCTGACCGGCCATGTGGATTTGAATCTGCTAAATGTGTTTAAACAGGCCGAGCATATTCTTTTTCACTGGAAAGCACCCGACAAAGCATCTCAAAAACTAAATGTCCTCCTTGATTTTCCCCTGATTTACAGACAATTTGGTGCAGAATCTGCTTTTAGTATTGAAAAAAAGGACACAAGCTTTTTGGATGTTGGTTTCATGGGACAGGTAAATTATTTGTATGGAAGCAATAAAACTGGCTTATTTTATGAATATAAAAGCCAACAAAGTATTTCTGGTGACATGAATGCAAATAATGGCAATATTCAGACTTCAATTGTGGGATTAGCTTATGGATATTCAAATCTTGATTATGTGCAAAATCCTGCCATGGGCATGTCTGCAGATCTTAAAATAGCTGCCGGTAACAGTCATGACCTTGATAAAGATATAAACCGGTTTAAATCCAAATGCACACTTGATTTTCAATATTATTATCCCTTAAATGCCCACTGGAGCATACGTGTTTCTCATGCTTCAGGTATAATATTATCTGAGCAATTGTATGATAATGAAATTTTCAGGATGGGTGGGCACGATTTATTCAGGGCGTACCCGGAATATGCATTTTGGACGCCGTGGTATGGAAGTCTGGCCATGGATATGTTGTTTTATCCTGATAAATATTCTTCATTGTTTTTGTTTGTTGAAGCTGGTATGCTTGATAGTAAAAGAGGCATAATCACTGATGATTTTTGCGCTCTTTCGCTGGGGAGCGGTTTAAATGTAAATACCTCACTGGGTGTTTTAACGCTCAGCTATGCTGTTGGCCGTACAAAACAGAGTTTTATTGATTTCAGACAATCTCAGATATTCATTGGGTATAAAAATAATTTTTAGTCCGGTTATTTCATGCTTCCATCACGCTATCGTTCTTTTGTGCATTCATGCAATCGTGCCATCGTTTCAAATCCGTCTGATTAGTTAAGGTTTTTTTATCTTAGCACAGAGTAATTACACCTGTATATAGGTAATTTTATTGATATTAACATAAGGAAATTATTAAAAATCCATATATTTTATGACTTAAGAATGTAGATAAGTGTGTATTTATAGGGTGTTTCAAATAAAATTGGAATATATTACATTTTATTTGGATAAATAAAAAAATTATTATTTTTGCATTCGTTGAATCAACAACTTAAAAATAAAAATATAGTATTGAGATTATCATAAAAAGTGAAAAAGTTTTGTATTAACCTTAAAAACAAAAAAAGATATGAATTGTATTGTAATTGATAATGATTCCCGCGCAAGGGAAGAAATAAAAGAAAACATTAAAAATGTGCCCAATCTGGAAATGATTGGTAGTTTCGAAACTGCGCTGAAAGCTAATGAATTTTTACAGGAAAATGATGTTGATCTGATGTTTACAGAGGTTGAACTACCCGGAATTAACGGTTTGGATTTTGTTCGCAGCCTGAAAAATCCACCACAGGTAATTGTTACCACATCAGATGAAAAATATGCAGTTGAAGCATTTGAGCTTGATGTGCTGGATTTTTTTGTTAAACCCATTAAGATGGACCGTTTTATTCGTGCCATCAACAAGGCTGAAAGTGTATTAAGAATGCAAGGTGAACCTTTTGCTATTGAGTACAACAATGATTTTATTTTTGTAAAATCAGAGCGGAAATACGTTAAGTTGAACTACAATGATATTTATTTCATTGAAGGGCTTAAAGATTATGTCATTCTTCACACCAACAAAGGCAAATATATGACAGCGATGAATGTGAAAACCGTTCACAGACGTTTGCCCAATCCAATATTTTTCCGTACCAGCAAATCTTACATTGTGAATGCAAACCACATTGATGAGATTGACCGTGACGATGTGATTGTTCAGGACACCAGAATACCGATTGGTCGGTCATACCGTGAAAAATTTGTTCAAAGGTTTGTACAAAAACGTTTGATCAGAAGGTAAGAAATCACCCCGTCACATGCCAAGATCAAGATCTTATTTTATTGCCGGTGATCATGTTGATCAGGAGATACCTCTATTCTTTTTTGTGATCACATTTACAGACCTTACATTTGCTTGCTTCTAAAACAAAGGTGTTGTCGTGGGCAGCCTTATGCTGAGTGTCATCAACATGCTCATCGCCTTCTTCATGATCCTGTGCATCATTCTCAATGATTTTCACATTGCCGGTGATGACCACTTTTTTACCCATCAGGTTTTGGTCAAATTCTTCTTCACTTGTAACTATCACGACATCGTTATCATTGGTATTTGTTCCGAGAAAAAGTCTTTTCCCCCCATGCTGGCAAATGTGAGTAATTTTACCACAAACTTCAATTTCTTTACCTTCATAAGATTCAAAGTTTTTGAAAAGTTTGTCAGCAGTCATGATGTCGTCACATGATTTTACTGTTTCTGAGTATCCGGTATCAACATCACTTTTGTCTTTTGTTGATTTTTGTTCGGTTTGCTCATCATTACAAGATTTGTCTGTATCTGATGCATTTTTGTTTTCTGCATTCTGGCAGCTAAAAAATACCACGGTAAGCAGCGGTAAGGTGAATAATAATTTTTTCATATAATAATTTTTAAAGGTTAGTATTTCAAAATATTATTCCAACTGACTTTCATTAATTTTGGTGACATCGAAATGCAGAAAATCCCAACTGAAAATATCCGATTCTATTTCTTCGTTGGTCAGGTTTTCCGATTCAAAATAATAGCCATTCAATTTGCCGCTGATGGTTCTGCCTGATTTGAGTATTTTTTCTATCTCATCGCTTTTGAATTTTACCACATAATCCAACATATAAACCAGCTCAAATGAAATTTTTACCGGATAATCGTTGGTGTTTTTAATCTTAAACCTGAGCTGCAAGGGGCTTGATTTGTTCCACCATTTTGCATGTGCCCATTTATATGAAATGGCCACACCGACAATGGTGTCATACGTTTGTTTATAACCAAATTGTGCATGTGCCTGTGTTATAAACAACATGGTAAACGTGAACAGTAAAGCTATGCGCAATCGTTTCATTACTTAGTTTTTTCAGGGTTATTCACTATGCCCGCAAACAAAATGTTGCCTTGTTTATGTTCTTTAATGAAGAAAATAAAAGGCTTGTCAACGATAAATTCAAGGGGGCGTTTGGCTGTTTTTTCCCTGATCACCACTGCTGTAGCTGCAGCCGCTTCAGTGCCTTCTTCATCTACTACCACAACCGCCTGATGGATAACGTCATCAATGACAAGAATCTTCTTCCCGTTCATGTTGCTGAAATCGGCATTATGCGAAAAAGGAGCAACCATGCCCATTTTTTTCAAGGTATTTTTCATCTCATACCGCTCTTCCACCTTAAAACGTGGTAATGCCAGCATGATTGTTGTTTCCCTGAAATCATCGGATAGGGAGTTAAATCGATCGTTGTTCAGCCATTTTACAATATCTTCGGTTTTTTTACCTTTTGCAGGCAACAATATATACATGGAAGCAAGTTCATCACGGTAAGGCAATTGTATAGCACTGAAATTTTCTTTTTCTATATGCATGATATCGGATTCCATGGTCATAAAATCAGTTTCTATTTTACCATCCGGAGTATGAAAATCATTTTTCCGTGTTTTTGCAGGGTCAAATTGCGTTTGCCAGTCTGCATTAAAATAAATGGCATTGACAAGAATCATGCGTGTTAAGTCGTTTACATTGTTTTTGAGGATCAGTTGCCTGATTTTTCTTTCTGTTTTAGCTTCTACCCACTGGTTGATTCTGCGGCGGGCTTCTTCCCGTTTTACCGTATTTCTGAAATCAACGTATTTAACCATAGCATCAAAATCCTTCAGCCCTTCCATAAATTCGTTTGTAAAATAGAAATTCTCTTGTGCCCACACAGCATTGGCCAGTTGAAATACAGGGGTTTTCAGTTGTTTGAAATAATCAAGCATTTGTGTCCATGATTCATGGTTTTTCTGTTGTGAAAGCGGGAAGTGCATGGTTTTTGCCATATTCAGTTTTGTGCGACAGGCAGCACCATCATACGTCATGGCCAAGGCTGTGCTGATTGAAAAGGGACTGAATACCATATTTTCACCCGGCTCGTATCCCGTTTCCATCAAATCAAAACAAAATTCATTGTTGCCTTCTACGGCTTTATTGATTTGTTTGTTCTGCGCTTGCGCTGAAAATATTGTGGTCATAATAATAATGATAAGTGGTGCTATGTGTTTCATGAGGGTTGTTTATTTATATTGTTTCAAAATGTGCCTGGTCTGTATCCTTTTCACAATACCTGCATTTCAACTGTAATTTGCCATTTTTTTCAATAACATCAAATTTGGTAGTCATTTTTTCAAAGTTAGTGATGCATTTTGGATTCATGCATTTGAAAATACCATGAATCTGATCAGGGATCTTCACATTGTATTTATCCACAACCTCATAATCATGAATGATATTGATCCTTGCTGTAGGGGCCACCAGTGCAATTTTATTCATATCTTCAGCAGATGGATGTTTATCGGCAATTTTAATGATGCCTTTCTTCCCAAGCTTGGAACTTGCCAGGTTGTTGCCAATGGTAATGGTTGTGTTCATTATGTCAATGTGAAGTATTGACAAGGCTTTAAACAAGTTTTCTGCGGGGATGTGATCAATCACTGTCCCATTTTTAATGGCACTGACCGTAAGTTTTTCTTTTTGTTTAGCCATGTTGTTATAATTTGATACCGAGGATTAAACATAATATTGCCATTCTTGTGTAAACACCGTTAAGGGCTTGAGGAAAATAATATGCTCTGGGATTATCATCTACATTGGTGGCGATTTCATTGACACGGGGTAGGGGATGGAGTATTTTCATATTATCCTTTGTCCCATCCAGCATGTCGTTGGTAAGCACATACACATTTTTAACGCGCTCGTATTCCATCGGATCGGAAAACCGTTCTTTCTGCACCCTGGTAACATACATGATGTCAGCTTTTGAAATGATATCTGTGAATTCAGTGTGTTCATAAAACTTTATGCCTTTATCAGAAAGAAAATCTTTGTATTCTTCGGGCATTTTCAATGTTTTCGGTGAAATGAAATTAAAAACCGGATTAAAATTGGACAAAGCCATTAAGAGGGAATGTACAGTGCGACCGTATTTTAAGTCACCAACAAGAAAAATATTGAGGTTTTCTAGGGTTCCTTGTGTTTTGCGGATGGAGTATAAATCCAGAAGACACTGGGTAGGATGCTGGTTGGTACCGTCTCCGGCATTGATTACAGGTACATCGGCAACTTCGCTGGCGTATCGGGCACTGCCTTCAAGCGGATGCCGGATGATGATCAAATCACTGTACTGATTGACAATTTTAATGGTATCAGCAAAGCTTTCCCCTTTGGCGACACTGCTGTTGGAAGCTTCGGAAAACCCTACAATTCTGCCGCCAAGCCTGTTAATAGCCGATTCAAAACTCAGGCGTGTGCGAGTTGATGGCTCAAAGAACAAAGAGGCAATGACATAGTCGTTTAGCAGGTTTTGCTTAGGGTTTTTCTCAAATTTTTCGGCCAGATCAAGTATTTTGTAGTATTCTTCCGGGGTATAGTCCGTAATGGAAATCAGGCTTTTATTTTTCATTCAATACAGTTTGATTATTCAACGATATCCAGTAATTCAACTTCAAAAATCAAGGTTTCATAGGGGCCGATGGCACCACGTGCGCCACGCTCACCATATCCAAGGTCATAAGGGATATACAGTTTGTATTTGGCACCGGTTTTCATCAATTGTAAACCTTCCTGCCATCCTTTGATTACACCGTTGAGTGGGAATTCAAGGGGTTCGCCGCGTTCATAAGAACTGTCGAACACAGTGCCGTCTAATAAAGTGCCTTTGTAGTGTACTTTTACTTTGCTGTTCGGGCCGGGATTTTCGCCATCACCTTCACGCAGCACTTCATATTGTAAGCCTGATTCGGTTACGTTTACTTCTTCCCGTTTGGCATTGGTTTCCAGGAATTTTTTCCCTTCTTCAATTTTGGGTTCATTTTCCGCTTCGGATGCCTGGGACATGAATTTTTGAATGATTTGGTTGGAGGCATTCATTTCTACCATGTCTTCCTCATTTAAAAATTGTTTTTTCAATGCCGCCAGGAAAATGTCTTGGTCGATTATTTCAGCAATGCCTTGTTGTTTGAAATTTTGTGCGATTTGCACCCCAAGGGCAAAACTGGCTGAGTCTTTCAGGGTTTTCATTTCACTCATGCTTATGTCCGTTGATTCATCTTTTGTTGTTTTATCTGAACATTTACATGAAACAAGTAATAATACAGCGCTAAGAAATAAGGCAATTGTGTGCAGATAATTCTTTTTCATAATGTTTTATTTTTAGTTTCACAAATAAAATGTTTTATTTTTTTATGTGCAATTATTTTTTCACCTAAGTTATCAGCATCTGAAATTTTGCAGTTTAATAAAAAATATGCGTAACTAATTAGTGTCAGCAAAAGTAGATACTCACCGCAGAGACGCAATTTTGTCTGTCCTGCATGCCGTCAGGCAGACGCCGGGCAAAGTTACAAAGGTTTAAGATTTGTAGATTAAACAGTTAACAATGGTAACGTGTCGCAAGTAAAAAAACGTTAGCGGTTTTACCTGCAAAGCTACATTAATAATACGTGGTTCCAAAATTACTAATTTGCAAGCTGTTTGAATATTAGATAATTGAACATAGAGAATTATTTGTTTTTTGATGTTTGAGATCCGTCTTCGCCGGACAAGTTTTGTTATTTTTAAAATGCAATAGTTTTCTAAGAGTCCCTACTTATTCAAATGGGGAAGTGTACTGGGGTTTTGAGATCAATTTATATTCTCTTTTTGCTTTGTTCCGACTTGCACATAACGGTCTTTTTTGTCTTATGAAAAGCGCTGATAAGGAATCATTTACCGGAGCATTAGATCAATGGAATACTCAATGGAAATCATATTTAGATGATCGAAAAGTAAATGAGATTACAGGCAAATCATACTTACACATAAACGATTAAGAAGTGTATATCGCAGCTTAAAAACTAACTTGACATGGTTATTTATATGTTATTTATATGGTATGATAACATTGAGTTAGGGATACCAAACACCACGAATGTAATTGAGGGGTATGTTGCGGATTTGAGGATATAAAGAAAATCAATTTGAATATTTCGTTAAAAAAATCACCAACTATTTTGCCGCTTGAACAATTAGTGTGAAAAAACCCAACTATTTTGTTTGTTACGCCATTTTTTGCTTTAATTCAATCATTATCATGTGTAAAACTTTTTGGTTCGATATGGATAGTTGCTGTAATAAACAGTTCTTCTTTAATTAGATTTTCTATATTCGTTGCTATTTTATGAGCAGATAAAACATCCATTTCATTGTCAACCTTAATGTGAAAAGTAAGCTCCTGGTTATTGACATAATTGTGTATGTGGTAATGATGTGGATAAACATTTTCATTAAAATTTGATTTAATAAGAGTTTCAATTTTTCCAATTAATTCTTTGCTTGGCTTTTCACCTAAAATTTTATTGATAGCGTCTTTAATGATTTTGTAAGCTGCATAAAAAAGCATGAGAGTAACTGCAATACCCAACACGCTATCAATCCACCAAAAACGGTCGGTGAAGAATATACCGATAAGTATAATGACTGAAGATAAAGCGTCGGTTCTGTGATGCCAGCCATCTGCTTTTACCGAAAGGTTTCCTGTTTTTTTACCTATATAAAAAGCATATTGCGCTAATCCTTCTTTTCCCAAGATGGAAATACCAGTAACAACAATAGCAACCGTACCAAAATTTGCAGACTCTTTGGTCTGCAGTTGCAGAATAGCATCCTTCAGGAAATTATACGCAATTAAGGCTAACAGGAAACCTATGAAAATTGATGCTATTTGTTCCCATCGACCGTGACCAAATGGGTGTGCTTTATCAGGTTTCTTCGATGATAATTTTATTCCGAATATTACAATTATCGAACTAAGTGAATCAGATAAGGTATGCCATGCATCTGCTGTTAATGCTATAGAACCAGACATGATACCTGCCCACAATTTTAATCCAAACAATCCTGTATTTACCAGGATTGAAACAACTCCTTCTTTATAACCAGCTTTATTTCTATCCATGATATTATTTTTTCGATGCTACCATCAATGATAAATTAATCCCAACATATATTATCATTTCCTGTTTGCCTCTATTGTTTTACCACAGTCCAACAGGTTATTTCAAATGCATATCAAAATAGTCCGACACTTTTTGCATCAGGTGAATACGGTCGTAGCCGCCCACGTTGTGTTCTGCCCGGGGATACACAAAATAATCCACAGGGATGCCGGCTTTTATGCATTCCCTGACAAACACCAGGCTGTTTTGTTGCACCACTACCGGATCAATGCCGCCGTGAATCATCATGAGTTTGCCTTCCAGGTTTTTAACCTTGTTGTTAAGGCAGGCGTTTTCATAGCCCTCCGGATTTTCTTCCGGTGTATCCATGTAGCGTTCGCCATACATGATTTCGTAATATTTCCAGTCTGTTACAGGGCCGCCTGCCACGCCCACTTTAAACACTTCCGGGTGATCCAACATGAGTTTGGTTGTCATAAAACCACCAAAACTCCAGCCATGCACGCCGATACGCGATGTGTCAACGTAGGGCAGTGACTGCAGAAATTTGATGCCTTCCATCTGGTCAGCGGTTTCATGTTTGCCAAGTTGGCGGTGTATGATGTTTTCAAATTCCAGCCCCCGGTTGTATGAGCCCCGGTTGTCGAGGGTGAACATCACGTAACCGTGTTGTGCCATGTAATACTGCCATCCGGATGCACTGCCCATCCACGATTCGGTTATCAACTGTACGTGAGGGCCGCCATACACATACACCACTGCAGGATAGGTTTGCGAGGGATCAAAATCTGCCGGCTTAATGAGGCGGTAATACAGGTCTGTTTCTCCATCGGCAGCTTTGATGGTCCCGATTTCCATATCAACCGGTTTGATTTCTTCCATGGGATTTTTGGCTGTAAACACGTTGCGTTCGTGTGTGCCATCTGTGTTGATGATATCATAAGCCCGTGGCACCTTGGTGCTCGAATACTCATCCAGCACAAACTTGTTGTCACCGGACAATTTGGCTGAGTGTGTGCCGGGTTCATTGGTAAGTTTTGTCATCGCGCCGGAGGCTATGTTAACTTTGTAAATCTGTCGCTCCAGCGGGCTCTCTTTTGTGGACTGAATGAAAACATGTTGTGCATCATCATCAAAACCAATGACATCAGTTACCAGCCAATCTCCGGAAGTGATTTGTTTCAGCATCTCACCTTTAAGGTTGTACAAATACAGGTGATTAAACCCGTCCCGTCTGGATTGCCAGATGAACTCATCATTTTTGCCCGGTAAAAATTGTGCCGGATGCAAAGGCTCAGTATATTTTTCATGCGTTTCTTCAAACAGCGTTTTTTTGAATTTTCCATTTTTTGCATCGTACATATTCAGTTGCATGTGGTCCTGGCCACGGTTTACAATGGCAATCAAAATATACTTGTTATCCGGAGTCCAGGCCAGGTTGGTCAGGTATTGTTCTTTATCACCTTCCGTTTGCAACTGGATATCTTCGCCGCTTGCCACATCATACACGTGGACGGTAGTTTCTTCAGATTTCATGCCTGCCATAGGGTATTTGATGTTGTCAACGCTGGCCACACGCGTTGTGATGTCAATGAGCGGGTAATCCGTTACCATGCTTTCATCTTTTACGTAATAAGCCAGTTTTTCGCCGTCATGGGACCAGAAAGTGCCTTTTTCGATCCCAAATTCACGCCGTGCCACACTTTGTCCGTAAATAATCTCCATGTTTCGGTCGTTGCTGATGCTGGCAACTTCACCCTTGTCATCTGTAATAAACACATTGTTGCCTGAGGTAAAAGCCATTCTTCTTTTATCGGCCATGATGTCATAGTTTTCACTGTTTTCGGGAAACCGGATTATGCTATTGATGCTGTCTTTTTCCAGGTCATACAGCAGCCAGTGGTCTGTGATTTGAAAACTAAATTGCTCGTTGTTTTGCCAGGTGATGGAGGGGAAATTTTTCGGAGCCTCAATGTTGCTTGCCATTAGGGCTGTTCCCAATTGATCCAGCGTTATAATTTCAGTGGTTTCGTCTGATTGAACGGATTCACTCATGAGTTTATCACCCACGATATAGGTAAAGTTGTGGCTGCCCGGTCTCCACTGAATGTTACGCCTGTGTTCCGGACGGTATTCCCGCCACATGCCGATGACAGCGTCTTCGATGCTGAGAACTTTGTCCTGTGCCGGACTGAGCTGAACAACAAAAATGGCTACCAGTACAATTGCAAATGTTCTGATAAATGATTTCATGATATTTAAAAATTGGTTCGTACATGACAAATATAATGCAATAAGCGTAAAAATAATGCAGTCCCTCTCAAAATGCTTAAAATATGTTTAATGATATGGGCGTGGCACTGATTTCAAACGCTTGTCTTAGAAATCAGTGCCGGTCTCCGGTTGCAAGCTGCCTTGGCTCTATTGCTGTTGCCATGCCTGAACAGGAGCTCACTCCGGTCGCTCTGTTCAGGCAGCTAATAGCCGGAGACCGACCCTTATTTGTGAGCATCACTCTATCTCACAAATAAGGGGCACGCCCAAAAACTTGGCCGGCGGAGTAAAGCGAAGACTGATAAACAAAAATAAACCACTCTATCTCCCTATCGTGCTGTTAATATGCGTGATAAAGATTTTTCACTGGCATCAACAATACCTTTATTGGTAATGATACCAGTAATAAGTGTTGCCGGTGTTACATCAAAAGCAGGATTGACAC
>JBNGDT010000016.1:0-14047 GCA_049975305.1 Bacteroidales bacterium
CCTTCTCCTCTCTTTGAAAAATGCTCTGAGTAACTCTGCAGACTCTTTTTCCATCAATCCTGTTGTTACTTCTGTTTTAGGATGTAGTACATGTTCTGAGTATTTCCCGTAACCTCTTTTTTCATCAAAAGCAGCAAAATGAAGTTGTTTAATGCGTGCCAGACCAATGGCACCTGCACACATAATACAAGGCTCCAGGGTAACATATAAATTACATTCAGACAAAAGTTTGCTGTGCAAGGCATCCATTCCGGCAGTCAAAACAAGCATTTCGGCATGGGCGGTTATGTCCGTCAGCCGCTCAGTCTGATTATGCCCTTTAGCAACCAGGTGACCATTGCATGTTAAAACAGCACCCACGGGTACTTCACCTTCATCATAAGCATCCCTGGCTTCCTGAAGGGCCATGTTCATAAATATTTCATTTTGTTTCATGATATGACTGTTTTCCCGGGTGTTTTGTTTTTTGGTAACTGCTTGTGTCGCTACAATTTTTCTTCAATGTTTCAATGCTTTGTCCGCTTACCGGATCGACAAGATCAGTAGCAATATCATTCATAGGAACAAGCACAAACAAGCGATTTTTAAACTCAGGATGTGGAATTTGCAATGCTGGTTTGTCAATGATAACATCATCATAAAAAATGATATCAATATCCATGGTTCTGCCAGCATAATTCTTGTTTTTCGATGTATTACGTTCTCTTCCAAGTGAATTTTCAATATACAGACATTGTTCTAACACTTGCTCCGGGGCTAATTCGCTTTGCACATGCAACATCTGGTTATAAAAATGGCGTTCATGCTCAAACCCCCAGGGGCAGGTTTCATAAATCGGGGAAAAATCAAGGATAGGACCGATCTTTTCAGCAATGGCCTGCTGGCACAAACCGATGTTTTTCAATCGGTCTCCCAGATTCCCACCTATAGAAAGATAAATATCAGACATATATGTGTTTTGTGCCTTCAGAACAATTTCTGCAAATATCAATATTTTTTCTGTGTGTAAAAACCTGTTTTCTAAAATTATTATATGCTTGTGAGTGCCAGATTTCTGATAAATTCTGTGTATAAAGATTTCCCATCTTGTATTTGAGGTTTTTATCAAAACAACAAGGCAGCACATCCCCCTCACTGGTTATAACCGGATTTCTGTACAAGCGCCAGCAATGATTACGCAAAGGATTCATCAAAACAGCTTTTCCATTTTTGATTTCATAACGTCTGTATCGCTTATTTTCAGGCAGCAAGTCAATGTTCTCAGGATGATTGATTTGCACACTTTTCAGTCGTAACTTCACCTTCAGTTCAGAAGCCATGTTGTTGAACTTCTCTATGCTGGATTCATTGTGTTTCATCACAAGGCTTTGCATAACAATGACAGGGTATTTCTGTTTATATTTTTGCTTTGCCTGCTTCACATGATTGATAAAGGTCAACACCTTTTCCAAAGAGCCTCCGCGTCTGTATTTTTCATATTCTTTCTGATTGCTACCATCAACAGATACAATTAACTTCTTTAGTCCAGCCCTAACCAGCCTTTCCGCAATTTCCGGATCTAAAAAATTTCCATTGGTAGAAATCACAGCATAAATATTGTGTTTTTCCAGTAAGGCAATAAACTTGTCAAAACCGGGGTGCAATAAAGCTTCTCCCTGGAAATACAGGTTCACTATCCATAAATTATGCCTTTGATCATGTATGACAGATTCAAACAATGAAAATGACATGTTTCCCCTTTCATGGTGTTTTTTACTTCCCAGGTGGCATTCAGGACAATGGAGCTGGCATTTTCCGGAAATTTCAAAACTCATAGCTGGTGGGGCTCCCCAGACAAAAACGCTACCTGTTAATCTGCTTAACAGGTAGCTGATTTTTAATTTGATTACATTAATAAGGCGATACCAATTACATGCTGTAAACATTTAATATTTATTGCCTTATTGGACGTTCATGATCTCAAACAATTCATCCAGTTTGGGGGTTAAAATAATTTCTGTACGCCGGTTTTTTTGTCGTGCTTTGGGTGTATTAGCAGGGTCAACAGGCAAATACTCACCTCTTCCGGCAGCAATAAGCCGTGTTGGATCAATGTTGGATTTTTGAAGCAGTATTTTCACAATGGCAGTCGCACGTTTTACACTTAAATCCCAGTTATCTTCTATATTTCCGCTCCCATGGTATTCCATATCATCGGTGTGTCCTTCGATCATGATATTGATATCCGGATTATTTTCCAGCACTTCTGCCAATTTACCCAGGGCTTTTTGCCCCTGTATGTCCACAGCCCATTTTCCGGAAGCAAACAACAGTTTTTCTTCAAGTGAAACATATACTTTTCCGTTTTTCTTTGTTACGGTGAGGTCTTCACCCTCAAAACCAAGCAAGGCATCTGAGACTTTTTTCCTCAACACATTGACCACTGAATCCTTTCTGTTCAAAACCGACTGAAGTTCTGCCAACTGTTTATTCTTTTTGTTGATCTCAGCTTCTTTTATCTGCAATTCGGTTCTTAATGCATCGAGATTGAGCTTTTCTTTACTGAGCCTTTCTTCCAGTGCCCTCAACTCATCTTCTTTTTGTTGTAAATCATTTCTGGCTTCGTCCAACATTGCCAGGGCTTTTTTAGTTTCAGCATCAGCTCCTTCACGTAATTTTTCAGTGTTTTCAAGCAAGGTGTTGTACAATTCGTTAATCTTATCATATTGTACGGTGAGGGTACGATATGAAGTCCCTTTTATTGCAGTATCACGGACAAGGCCATGATTAATTTTACGTAGCCGTTCAAGCTCAGCCTCCATTTCATTTTTCTGTGTTGTAAGCTCTTCATTTTCAGATTTCAGATCGTCACGTTCTGCTTCACACTTTTCCTTTTTTTCTTTCATAGCTTCCATTTTTGTTGCCGGAACACATGAAAAAACAATGCCTGATATTACAAGCAAGCTTATGATTCGCAGTACATTCTTTTGCATAACATTCAGATTTTTTTATTATTCAAAAATAACAATAATTCATTACAGAATAACGGTATTTTATGGTTTTTATTGACAATAGAATGTTAATCATTTTCTCCATTACTCTCAATTATTATTCGTAATTTTGCCTCCAAGGTAGAATAAGGATTATGCATACAAATCTAGGGCCATTATTATCCACTATACATTACCCTGAAGATCTCAGAAAACTGGATGTAAAAGACCTTGTTAAACTATCCCAGGAACTCAGGGATTTTATCATTGAAGAAGTATCAAATAATCCCGGTCATTTGGGATCCAGCCTGGGTGCCGTTGAATTAGCTGTTGCACTGCACTACACATTTCAGACACCCGAAGATACCATAATCTGGGACGTTGGTCATCAGGCCTATGCACATAAAATATTAACAGGAAGGATGGAAAAATTTCATTCCAACCGTAAACTTAATGGAATCAGCGGTTTCCCTGCAATGCAGGAATCAGAATATGATGCGTTTGGTGTAGGACATTCGTCAACAAGCATATCTGCCGCTCTCGGTATGGCAATTGCTAATAATCTTTTAGGAGAAAACAAACAAACAGTGGCAGTCATAGGTGACGGTGCAATGACAGGAGGAATGGCTTTTGAAGCCCTGAACAATGCTGGCTCCCTGAATACCAATATGATCATCATTTTAAATGACAACAACATGGCCATATCACCAAACTCAGGCGCCATGAAGGAATACCTGATTGATATTGCCACTTCCAAAACATACAATAAGGTCAAAGACGATGTATGGCGGTTCTTAAGTAAAGTAAACCGTGTTGGAGGGCCCAATGCCCGTGACCTTGTACAGAAAATAAACAATGGATTAAAAACCATTGTGATGAAACAAAGCAATTTGTTTGAATCCATGAAATTAAGGTATTTTGGCCCCGTTGACGGACATGATGTAGTTTATCTTACAAAAATACTTGATGATCTGAAAGACATTTCCGGCACTAAAGTATTGCATGTACTCACAAAAAAAGGCAAAGGATTTCCATCCGCTGAAAAAGATCAGCCCTTGTGGCATGCACCAGGAATATTTAACAAAACAACAGGGACAATAATAAAACAACCGGGCGATAAAACTGCTACGCCAAAATATCAGGAAGTATTTGGCACTACCGTAACCGAACTGGCTGAAAAAAATGATAAAATTGTTACTGTCACACCTGCTATGATGATAGGATCTTCACTGGACATAATGAAAACAAAATTTCCGGATCGTTGTTTTGATGTCGGCATAGCCGAACAACATGCCGTCACCTTTTCAGCAGGGCTGGCCACCAAGGGATTCATTCCTTACTGTGTAATCTATTCTACGTTTGCACAAAGAGCATACGATCAGATCATACACGATGTTGCGATACAGAATCTTCCTGTGGTATTGTGTCTTGATCGTGCCGGGCTGGTAGGTGAAGATGGCGTCACACATCATGGGTTGTATGATATTCCTGCTCTCAGAACGGTGCCTAATCTGACACTGGCAGCCCCCATGGACGAAATTGAACTTCGAAACATGTTATACACTGCCCAAATAGAACCAAAAGGGCCTTTCGTCATTCGCTATCCACGAGGCAGGGGTATTCACAATGACTGGAAAACCCAATTCCAACCTATCCCGGTGGGTAAAGCGAGGGTGATTGAAGAAAACGAGGATGCAGGCATAGCGATACTTTCATACGGTTCGGCTGGAAACAATGTCCGCATTGCTTCGGAAAAACTACACACCAAAGGTATTTCCATTTCTCATTATGACATGCGATTTATCAAACCCCTGGATACTGAACTGTTAGAAAAAATCACGACAAAAACAAAAAAGATAATTACCATTGAAAACGGATCAATTGCCGGTGGATTTGGGTCTGTCATTCTGGAATATCTGGCAGATAACAATAGAAATTCCTATGTTAAAAGGCTGGGTGTTCCTGACAAACTCATTTATCACGGGAAACAGGAAGAACTAGAAAAAATCTGTGGCTTTGATGTTGACAACATTGTTTCAACCATAAAATCAGTCCTGCAATATCAATCATAGCAATCATCTTTCACATGTTATCATTTCCATTATTGTTTAATTATATTAATTTTATATCTTTACATCATTGATAAAAAAACATCATGAGACAAGGTCATATCTTATTGTTATTATTTATATCTGTCAGCTTTGCTGCTTTCAGTCAAAGCGAAAGGCAACCGGACCGTCGTTTTGTAAACAAATTTTATGATGCGAATGCTTATATCTATGAAGATAATTACAATGCCGCAGTTCCGCTATTGGATGAACTTAATACAATTGAACCTGACAACGCCAACATTCAGTACTTATTGGGATTATGTTATTTAAAAAGCAGAGTAAATCAAAAGAAAGCTGAAGAAAAACTGGAATATGCTTCAGGGTACATCAGCGAAACCTATGAAGATGATAACCATAGAGAACAAAATGCACCACCACTAACATGGTTTTTTCTCGGCCAGGCATACAGGATAAATTTAGAATTTGAAAAATCAATCAAAGCCTTTGAAAAATTTTTGGAATACCTGGACACAAAGGAGAAAACACAGGAAGTGAAACTAAACAAAGAAGAAACCATACGGCAAATCAAAATAACAAAACGTGCAAAACAAATGGTAAATGCACCTGTCAGTGTGGACATGGTAAATATGGGACAAATTATCAACTCCAGCTATTCAGATCATTCACCCGTTATAGATGTCCATGAATCAAAAATGATATTCACATCAAAACGCCCCAGACCTGGGGAACCATTTTACAATCAGGACGAAGACTTGTTTGTGTCAACCAAACACGAAGGAAATTGGAGTGAACCGGAACGCATGGGTGATCACATCAACACAGATGAAAATGAAGCATCCATCGGCTTGTCTGCTGAAGGGGACATTTTGCTTTTTTTCAGATCACAATATCAGGCCGGGAATATTTTTACCACAAAAAAAGACTCGGCAGAGTGGTCAAATCCTAAGCAGCTCACAGAAAAGATCAACACAAAATACAGGGAAACGCACGCGTGTATTTCACCTGACAATCAAAGCATTTATTTTACCAGCGACAGGCCTGGAGGTTATGGTGGTCTGGATATTTATGTAGTACGCCGATTACCAACAGGAGAATTTGGCGAGCCCCGTCTTTTAGGCCCCAATGTAAACACAGAATACGATGAAGAAACCCCTTTTATTCACCCTGATGGACAAACCCTGTTCTTCAGTTCAAAAGGACACAACACCATGGGTGGTTATGATATCTTTTATTCGAAAATGAATGAAGATTATACTTTTGGCGTGCCAACCAATCTGGGTTATCCTATCAATACTACCGGAGATAATGTTTCTTACGTAATGAGCATGGATGGCCGTCGTGGTTATTTAAGCACATATCGCGAGGACGGTTATGGTGATCTTGATATTTATATGATCAAACACAAAGATGTTTTTATTACCAACCTTGCTATTTACGAAGGGATTGTAAAAGATACAAAAGGAGATGTTCCCGAGGATGTTGTTATTGTTGCCAGAGATTCAAAAACAAATGCTATTTCAGGCGTGTACCGACCCAACAAATACACAGGAGAATACATTCTTTCATTGCGACCCGGCGCAGAATATGACATCATTTATAATGTGATGGGACGACAAATGTTAACCAAAAAAATCAAACCTAAAAAAGAGGATGCAGATCAGTTCATAGAAAGCTACAGACCTGTTGAACTTGATCCTGTAATCATACAACTCTACGCTTACCATGATAAAGTACTTTTCGAACAGGGAAAAACAGAAATGACTGCATCAGGCAACAGGGTTATTGATAAAATGTCTAGACTTGTTGACACAACAAGAGCTTCCATGACTATCACTATCAATTATCCACCCAGCCACCCGCTCAGTCCCGAACGCTTTGAGGTTGTGAAACAAGCATTAATAAGGACAGGTGTAGATGAAGTGGATATTGTTGCCCAGGGACAAATACCTTCCTATGCAGAAATAGTGTATGGACTTGATATCACTGAAGGAGAAGAACTCTTCCTTGACATTGACCTGGCAGCTAAGGGTGTAATTGAGCGGGGAGAAATTGTAGTAGAGAACATTTTGTTTGATTTTGATAAATACAACATTAAACCAATTTATTATGAAAACCTTAACCGCCTGGCTGGTTTTATGCTTAACAATACAGATGCTGTTATTGAAATAGCAGGCCATACCGATCACATCGGCAGCAGTGAATACAATTACCTTTTATCTTACAGAAGAGCAAAAGCTGTAAAAGATTACCTTGTTGACAAAGGCGTTGCTGCTTCAAGCCTTGTTACAAGAAAATACGGAGAAACTGAACCCATTGCTCCCAATGTCATTAAAGGTAAAGATAATCCGGCAGGACGAAGACTTAACAGACGGGTAGAATTTAATGTATTGAAAGAAGGTAGTTACGATAAACTAAGAATACAACCCATTGATACAGATATAGACGTTATCCCTCCCGAACTTGAAGAAAAATTGGCTGATGAAACATTTGTATTTGATACCATAGAGGGAAAATTTACCATACAAATATTTGCTTTGGAAAACAGACGTTCCATTGACTATTTTGATGACCTGATTGGTGTACAAGAACACATCGGCGATGACGGTTTATATAGATACTATGTCGGTAGTTTTGATACCAAAAGTGAAGCTCGCGCAGCAATGCAAAACCTCAGAGATATGGGGTATGAACCTTTTATTCGTAAAAGAAGCTTTTTTGAATAAATAATTATTTTTATCTTTAATCTGTGAGAAACAAACACCTGATGCATCAAGGTCTGCAGGCTTTTATTGAATTGCTGGACAACAATGACGAGTTGATAAAAATAAATCAACTGGTATCGCCTGACCAGGAAATCACAGAAATTACCGACCGCATGATGAAGCAACCTGGCGGAGGAAAAGCCCTGTTGTTTGAAAATAATGGCACAGATTTTCCCCTTCTTATCAATGCTTTTGGAAGTACCAGACGGATGAGAACCATTATGGGCGAACAACATCCCGGCGATGTGTTCCCACACATATTTTCCATAGCAGAACAGTTAAAACAGGGAGGTGGTTTATTCAGCACCATCCGTCAACTCTGGCCACACCGGCATTACCTGAAAGTTTTCCCAAAACACAGCACCAAAAGGGGCACCTGTCAACACGTGGTTGATACCAACCCTGACCTTGGCAAATTGCCTGTACTTACTTCATGGCCTTTTGATGGGGGGCCGTTTTTTACCTTGCCTATGGTGTTTACCCGCCATCCCGAAACCGGCACACGCAACATCGGCATGTACCGCATACAGGTTTTTGATAAAAACACCACAGGCATGCACTGGCATCGTCACAAGGGTGGGGCAGCACATTTCAAAGCATGGCAGCAAAAAGGAGGAAAAATGCCCGTAGCTGTTGCCCTGGGAGGAGACCCGCTTTACACATACCTTGCCACAGCCCCGCTTCCCGAAAATGTTGATGAATTGTTGATGTACGGGCTGATTCGTAAAAAACCGGCTAAATTGGTAAAGTGTATTACCCAGGACATTGAAGTGCCGGCTGATGCGGATATCATTTTGGAAGGCTACATTGATACAAACGAAGCATTCCGTACGGAAGGGCCTTTTGGCGACCATACCGGCTTTTATTCTCTCGAAGACACGTACCCGGTATTCCATCTTACGGCCATTACACACCGCAAAAATGCCGTGTATCCGGCCACCATTACCGGCATCCCACCTATGGAGGACATGTATTTTTCTGAAATCACCGAAACGCTGTTCAAACCAGCCATAAAGATGTTCATTGCACCGGAAATGGAAGATTTTCATCTCCCTGCCGTGGGCACTGCACACAACCTGGTATTGTTGCATATCAAAAACAGTTTTCCGGGAAGCATTCATAAGACAATGCACGCCCTGATGGGAGCGGGGCAGATGATGTTTTCAAAAATTTTGATTGCTTTGCCGCCGGATGTGGAGCTTACCGATTACCCTGCCGTTATTGACCACGTGGCTGCATGTATTCACCCTGATAAAGCCATCATTTCTGCCGGCCCCGCCGACGAATTGGAACACGCATCCTCTCAACCTGTTTTCGGTGGTAAACTCATGCTTGATTTGAGTGAAAATTCACCTAACACAGCTTCCAAACCTGAATTTTTCAGCGATGAGAAAAGCATACGGTATGGAAATATGCTTATTCGTTATGCACATCGGGAAGAAGAGCTTCAGTATTCCCTTCCTGACAAGGATATTCATTGCATTATTTTTGTGGATGTGCCTCCATCTGAAAACATCTCGTTGCTGATATGGTGGGTGCTGGCCAATATCGACCCGCAAAGCGATATTGCGCGGATAAATAACGCATTGCACATTGACGCCAGGGTAAAACCCAAACAAGCCGGCAGAAAAAGAAGATGGCCACAACCTGTGTTGTCATCAGATGATACCATCCTGGCTATAGACGAGAAATGGGAGGCTTTGAACATCGGGAAATATATGCCTTCACCCTCAAAAAAAACCAAAATTTTTGTTAACAGACATGGTGCAGCCTTCAATAATTAGTTACTTTTATAGTAAATTAAGCCGTTGTCTATGCATGAAGATAAAATAGAAAAACTCATACAAGAGGGATATGACTTTAACATGGGCCTGTATGTTGACAGGGGGATGAAACTGTTTTCTTCTCACCTGGGCCCGTTCGTTGGATATGCAGCAATATACATGGCCATCAATATATTTGCCGTATTTACAGGTCTGGGGTCTTTTGCAACAGTGGTTGTAAACGGACCGCTTATCGCCGGATTTTTTATCGTTACCAATGAGCTTGTCCTCAACAAAATTCCCAAATTCGACATGTTTTTCCAGGGTTTTCAAATCTTTTTGCCCTTGTTTCTGGCCAACCTGCTCGTGGGCATATTTACATTGGTCGGAACCCTGTTGCTTATCATTCCCGGCATATACCTGTCTGTAGCCTATACTTTTACTATTCCTTTCATCATATTTTTAAAATACGATTTTTGGGGTGCCATGGAAGCAAGCCGCCAGGTAATAACCAAAAATTTCTGGCCTTTTCTTGGCTTTATGGTTATAATTTTATTGATAAATTTTGTTGGGTTATTGTTGCTTGGCATTGGTATGCTGTTTACCGTACCTGCTACCTATTGTATGATTTATGCCGCTTTTGAAGACATTGTCGGAAGGGCTGTACATTCGGCTGATAACAGTCAGTAATTGTTTTTGCATCAACTTATTAAGAGGATTCCATGATTCTGGAAATTAATTTATCCATGCTTTCTGTATCAGGTTTAAAAACAACATCAGCTTTATTGTATTGGTGCATCCTTTTTTTGTACAACTCTTCTATTATATTATTGCGCTGTGTTTCTTTCATATTTTTCAACAGCGGCCGTTCTACATTGTCTTCAGTCAACCGCTTTTTTATAACATCAATGCTGGTATCCACAAATACCAACACACCATAATCCTGCAAGGTAAATAAATTTTGTTCGGATTCCAGTACGCCGCCACCACACGCCATAACAAATGCATCATTTTTTTTCGATGCATGTACAAGCAGCCGGGATTCAATTTTTCGGAACGCTTCTTCGCCATCATCCGTAAAAATACGGGTGATGCTTTTTCCGCAAACCCGTTCAATTTCATTATCCAGGTCAATATACGGTATGTTTAGTTTTGCTGCAAGTTTTTTGGCGAGGGTACTTTTCCCTGCTGCCATAAAACCAGTCAGGTAGATTTTCATCAGAGATCAAGTTTCATTTGGTCATCAGATTTATCTTCATTGTTTTCTGTAGCATTATGCATTGCTTCATCAGTTTTTTCTGCCTCCTTCGGTTCTTTATCCAAAGGTTCTGTAAATTCAACAGATTTTATTTCAGAGGTTGTCAACCGTTTACCTCTGGCTTTATGGCTTTTTACTGAAATAAATTCCTCTGCATCAATAAGTTCATCAGCCTTGTCTTTGTGCTTTCCGCCAAACTGTATTTTCACTTGTGGATATGCATCATCACTCAAGGCTATAAGTTTAGAACCCTCCTCTTCATTAATAATGTTTTGTACCGTTCTGATATCATCTGCCTGAAAACGTTTAAGGTAATAAAACCCCTGTTTGTTGTCGTAATGGATAGCGGTATATATTTTTCCCCGGTGGTATTTTTCCACCCGCATCACTTCAGGTTCAAAATGGTTGGTCAGGTCGAAATTGGTAAGCCTGTATTTGCCATTTTTCAGGAAGACAATAATTTTATCATCGCTTGAAAATTCACCGAGATATTCTCCCCGCTCATCCACATTCAGCCGTAAGATATCCCAGTCGAAATATATTTTTCTTCCGCCAAGGGTGGATACCCCTTTTTGTTTCATGGTAATTTTATGGATATCATGTTTTGTCAGGATGTTTCCTTTGGTTTGTTTTCCTTTAACAGCAATATCCTGGAAATCAAACTCAAGGATGAGCTTACGCAGTTTGGGCTTTGGTTTCAGATACACTTTTATCAATTCAGCTTCTCCGTTTGAATTGGCACTGAAGTACAGAACTTTTGACCGTTCTGTTCCCTGTGTCAGGTCATACACTTTATCCCTGGTTACGCTTGTTACGGGGAAACGTTTGATGTAACTTACACCAGTTTTCCCATCCCTGTAAACAACATTATAAATTGTACGATCATCGTTACGCCTAAACCGCGCTACATGAATGATATCTTTTCCTATAAACGCTTTCTCAGCTACCTTGGTCACAACGTATTTGCCGTTTTTCATAAACACGATGATTTCATCAATGTCCGAACATTCGCACACGTATTCTTCCTTTTTCAAGGCTGTGCCAACAAAACCTTCTTCAAAATCAGCGTATAATTTTTGGTTGGCTACCACCACTTTTTGTGCCTGTATGTTGTCAAAATTGCGTATTTCGGTTTTGCGCTCCCGGCCTTCACCATATTTGATTTTAATATTATGGTAATAGTTTATGGAATAATCGATGATGTTATTGATGTTATGTTTGGCCTCTTTGATTTCATCCTTTATGTTGAGGATATTTTTTTCAGCTTTGTCGGCATTGTATTTAATGATACGTTTCATTTTAATTTCCAGGAGTTTCAAAAGATCATCCTCCGTAATTTTTCTAACAAACGTATCCTCAATTTCGCTACTTCGTTTTTTGATGTGATTCAGTGCTTCTTTGGTTGTTTTAGCAGATTCATAGGGTTTGTCTTTGTATATGCGTTCTTTAATAAACCACCGTTCGAGGCTGGACATAAACAATGCTTCCTGCAATTCGTTCAGCCTGATTTGCAATTCCTGTTTAAGCAATTGAACGGTATTCTGTACAGAAAGCTGCAAAATTTCGCTCACACTCATAAACCGTGGCTGGTCATCATCAATGACACAGGCATTAGGGGATATAGTCACTTCGCAATTTGTGAAAGCATACAGGGCATCAATGGTTTTATCCAAAGAAATGCCGGGGGGAATTTGAATCAATATTTCAACCTTGTCTGAGGTATTATCATCGATTTTCTTTATTTTAATTTTGCCTCTGTCATTGGCAGAAATGATGGAGTCAATTACCGAGTTTGTGGTTTCCCCGTAAGGAATTTCAGTGATTTTTAATTCATGGTTTGACATTTTTTCAATTCTGGCCCTTACTCTGACCCTGCCACCATGTTTGCCATCGTTGTATTTGGAGAAATCAGCCATTCCGCCGGACTGAAAATCCGGAAAAACATGGATGTTTTGTTTCCCTTTAAGGGTATCAATACAGGCATCGATTAATTCATGAAAGTTATGCGGCAGTATCTTGGTGGATAAGCCAACGGCGATGCCTTCAACATCTAGGATAAGCAACAACGGAAACTTTACGGGCAGGGTAACAGGTTGCATGTTACGCCCGTCATACGAAGGTTTCCAGTTGGTGGTTTTGGGATTAAAAACCACTTCATTGGCAAATTTTGTCAATCGAGCTTCAATGTATCGAGGTGCTGCTGCGGCATCACCTGTAAGCGTATTGCCCCAGTTTCCCTGGGTATCTATCAACAGGTTTTTCTGACCAAGCTGAACGAGTGCGTTGCCTATGGAAGCATCACCATGGGGGTGGTATTTCATCGTATGTCCTATGATGTTTGCCACCTTGTTGTACCTACCATCGTCAAGCTCTTTCATGGCATGTAAAATGCGCCGCTGAACAGGTTTCAATCCATCATAAACATGGGGAATGGCACGTTCAAGAATCACATAGGAGGCATAATCAAGAAACCAATTTTGGTACTGACCTGTAAGTTTAGTTACCTTTTCTTCGTTTTGATAGCCCTCCTGCGTTGTGTTTACCTGATCCTTATCCATGTTATTAATCCGTAATTTCTTCGTAACTTCTCAAATTTTTAACAATAAAATCCTGCCTTTCGGGCGAATTTTTTCCCATATAAAACCTAAGCATTTCTTTAACCTTGTCCTGTTTTGTCAGTTTCACCTGTTCCAATTTGAGGCCATCGGTGATGAAATATTTGAATTCATCGGGTGAAATTTCCCCTAAGCCTTTAAACCGTGTAACTTCCGGTTTATCTTTTAATTTACGTGCTGCTTTATCCTTTTCCTCTTGTGTATAAGCATACAAGGTTTCTTTTTTATTTCTTACACGGAACAAAGGCGTTTGCAAAATATACAGATTCCCATTTTTGATGAGATCGGGGAAAAACTGGAGAAAAAAAGTGATTAGCAACAAACGGATATGCATGCCATCCACATCAGCATCAGTGGCTATGATAACATTCCGGTATCTTAAATTTTCTATGCCTTCTTCAATATTCAAAGCAGCCTGCAACAGGTTAAATTCCTCATTTTCATAAACCAGGGCTTTTGTTTTACCAAAGCTGTTCATTGGTTTTCCTTTGAGTGAAAACACAGCCTGTGTATTGACATTCCGGGCCTTTGTAATTGAACCGCTTGCCGAATCTCCTTCTGTGATAAAAATAGAGCTTTCAAGGCGTTTTTCATGGTTTGTGTTGAGA
>JBNGDT010000016.1:14057-21172 GCA_049975305.1 Bacteroidales bacterium
ATGCACACGGCAATCCCTCAGTTTTTTATTGTGCAAACTCACTTTTTTAGCCCTTTCCCTGGCTACTTTTTGAATCCCGCTAATGGCTTTACGTTCTTTTTCATTGCTTTGTATTTTTTTCAGCAGAATTTCACTGATCTCAGGATGTTTGTGCAGGTAATCATCGAGCTGGTTTTTAATAAAATCATTAACATACGTTCTGATGGTTGGCCCCTCCGGCCCCATGTCTTTACATCCTAGTTTGGTCTTAGTCTGGGATTCAAACACAGGGTCTTCTACTTTAAGGCTGATAGCGGCTACAATAGATGTTCGCACATCAGAGCTTTCAAACCCTTTCTGATAAAATTCCTTAATAGTACGGGAAATGCTTTCTTTGAAAGCTGTTAAATGGGTACCACCCTGTGGTGTATATTGTCCGTTGACAAAAGCGTAATATTCTTCACCGTATTTGGGAGCGTGTGTAAGCGCAATTTCAATATCCCCGTTAGACAGATGGATAATGGGATAAAGTGGCTCCTGGTTCATTTTATTTTCAAGCAAATCAAGCAAACCGTGGCGACTAAAAAATTTATTCCCGTTAAATTCAATGGTTAGCCCTGAGTTCAGGAAGACATAATTCCGCAACAGTGCAGCGATGTATTCTGTTTGATAATTATAATCGCCAAAGACTGCTTCATCGGGACGAAATTCCACCAATGTACCATTGCGTTGGCTGGTACTTATCACATCAGTTTCATCCTTGAGAAAGCCTTGTTCAAAACACACCTGTTTGGTTTGTCCATCCCTGAAGCTGGATATGTTAAATTTTTCCGAAAGGGCGTTAACTGCTTTTATCCCGACACCATTCAATCCAACGGCTTTTTTAAAAACCTTTGAATCATATTTAGCTCCTGTATTCATTTTGGAGACTACATCCACAAGCTTCCCCAGCGGAATGCCGCGCCCGTAATCACGAACACTGAGTTTCCCGTCATCAAGCTGTACTTCGATTTTTTTTCCAAATCCCATGGTAAACTCATCCACAGAATTATCAAGGACTTCTTTCAGCAAGATATATATCCCATCATCATACGAACTGCCAGTGCCAAGTTTGCCAATATACATGCCCGGACGTTTCCGGATATGTTCACGCCACTCCAGGGTTTTAATGCTGTCTTCTGTGTATTTTGCATTCATAGCCAATAATCCAATATTGGCACAAAAATACAGAATAAACAAGCACATTTAAAGTGTTCGCCGGAAAGGTTATCAACATTTTGGGGTTGAAATACAAATAAAGTACGGTTTTGGTTTATAATTTTACTCCACCACCATGTTTTCACTGTCCTGCACAGCACCGTTTTCTAAGTTTTAGACCGTGTAGTCTCCCTGTGCGAGGCCGGAAATCTGAACGCTTTGCTGACCATCATCCGTGAGGTTTATGGTGCGGACGGGCTGACCGTAAGCATTGGTAATCCGCAAAACGCTGCCTGGTACTTCGGAATACACTTCTACGGTGAAATTACCGGCATTGGGATTGGGAATAATGGTGAAGTTGGGAGCGGGGATGCCGGTGTTATCGCTTTGTTCTGTGCAAAAGAGATGTTATTTTTGAACTATCTGAAATAAATATTATTTTTGCCTGCGATTTCCTGTGATATAAAGATTATATAATGGTGAAAAAAAACCTGAAATATTTGATGTGGGCATGTATTGGTGCAGCCCTGGTTTTTATTTTATTATACCTGCATGACAAATTCAGCACACGACTAAGTGATACAGGGGATACCATAGACCTGTTCATGGGATTTGAAGCGGAAGAAGAACCTTCCGGTGCATATGGCATAAAATTCAGGGAATTTGATGAAAAAGACATCACAACAGAGAAGGCAGCTGAGGGTGACCGGAGCTTGTTTATACCAGCAGACAGGGAATTCCATAGCCTGGTTAAAATATCAAAACTCAGAACAGACCAATATATTAGTATTACTTTGAAATGTAATATAAACTCTGATCCCATTCTCGTTGCACAAGCCAAAGATGAGTTGTATGAAGTCCCAAAAACAATTTCACAGTCTGGTGATTGGAAAACTATAAGAACTGATTTTTTTGTTCCACCGGGTATGAAAGAAGACGTTGTCGGGGTTTATATCTGGAATAAGTTAAAGCAGAATGTCTGGATTGATTCCCTTGCAATCCATAGTTCACCCGAAAAAATATATCCCGAATTCGACAGTTTGCCTTTTATTCATTTGCTGATCGATGACGAACATTTGTATAAATTGAAAGATTTCAGGAGACGTGCTTATGAAACAGGCATCATTTTACCTGATTATAAAAAAGAGCTATCAGCTTTGATAAATACAGGAGGAAAATTAGATAACATCGATATTCGCCTGAAAGGTGACTGGCTTGATCACTTGAAAGGAGATAAATGGTCATTCCGAATTAAAATGAATGATGACTCATGGAAAGGCATGCGCGAATTTTCAATCCAATCACCCCATACCCGGAGTTTCCTCATGGAGTGGTTTTTGCATAAAATAGCACTTGATGAAGGCTTGCTTGCCCCACGATATGGTTTTGTGGGGGTGTATCTGAACGGAAAATCCAGGGGAATATACGCCTACGAAGAACATTTTGAAAAACAAATGGTAGAATCTGCTTCCCACAGGGAGGGACCTATCCTGAAAATGGATGAATCCGAATTTTGGGATAATATTCATCAGAAAATACCTTCGGATTATGCTTATGAAACATGTGAAATACGTGCATTTGGAGAAAATAAGATAAGAAAGTCGCCTTTACTATGGCAATATTTTGATCTTGGCCAAAATCTGGTTAACCAATATCGGTGGCTTTCTGCCCCGGCGAGCGAAATATTCGATATTGAGAAAACCGCCAAAACTTTTGCCTTGCTTGATTGTATGCATGGTCACCATGCTTTTCGATGGCATAACCAACGTTTTTATTACAACCCGGTAATTTCACGTCTGCAACCTATCATCTTTGATTGTTACTGGGATAATTTTCCATATGATAGCACAAAATCAATCTTTGGACTGGGCTTAGATATGCCCGATAAAGCTATGCATAAACGAAACAATCACTTGTTTAAAGACAGCCTTTTCAGGGAAGCCTATTTTGATGCTGTAAAAAAATACTCCGATCCGGCATTTCTCGATAAATACCTTGATAAATATAAAGGGGAGATTAAAAAATATGAACGCATGATACAAAAAGAATTCCCCTATTATTCTTTTGATGTAGATATTTTCAGGAAACGTTCTAAACAAATCAGAGATAGCCTGGATAAATTCATGGGCATTTTTGATATAAATGAACTCCCTGAGGCTTATGCAAAACTGGGGGTGGAATTTCCGGGGCCATCTGTCAATAAAACTGATAATGTAAACATTCAACATTGTGTAAATGTTTTTGCCGGGAATAAGGATTCTCTTGCCATATACCTTATCACTGATAGCAAAATAATTTTTACAGGTTTTGGTAACAAGAACAAGCGGCGTACTGATTTAAAGAAACAACCACAATTTCATCAGAATCCTGTGTATAAAATTGCAAAAATCCCTTATCCCGATCATGATTATAAGTACATCTATTTTAAACCCGAAGCTGTGGATAAAGAGATGTCAGTTAAGATAATTGATTTGCCGGAGCCGGGAAATTATAACCCAAGAACAGAGTTAAACCACCTGTATCAAATTGACAAATCTTATCTGAACGCAAACAATCAATATGTTATAGAATCAGGTGATCATTATTTTTCAAAACCTGTGATTATTCCTGGTAACACAGAACTAATCATAAAAGCCGGAGCCAACATTTCTTTTTCTGATGAAGCAGGGCTTATATCTTATTCCCCGGTTAACATTTGCGGGACGCCAGCTAATAATGTTAACATTATTGCTAAAGATACGGTATCCGGTTATTTTGTTGTGCTTGGTGCCAAAGAAAAATCTGTGGTAAAATATTGTAATTTTAAAAATCAAAATACCCCTTCATACAATGGATGGATTTTAACCGGGGCCGTTACTTTTTATGAGTCTGATGTGGAAATTACACATTCAGGTTTTTTCAATAATCACAGTGAGGATGCCCTGAATATCATTCGTTCAGATTTCGTAGTGAGTGATTGTCTTTTTAATGAAACATTTTCCGATGCTTTTGATTCAGATTTTTGTACCGGCTCATTGACCGGCAGTCATTTTGAAAATACAGGAAATGATGCTATTGATTTTTCTGGTTCACAGATTGATATCTCGAATTGTAGTATGATGAATATTGGGGACAAAGCTGTCAGTGGTGGTGAAGCATCTACTCTAAATCTTAATCATCTTGATATTGAAAATGCTGTTACCGGCATATCATCAAAAGACCTCTCAGTATTGACTGGCAATAACATAAAAATCAACAATGTAAAGTATGGTGTGCTCTTGCTGGAAAAGAAGCTTGAGTTCGGGCCGGCAAATCTTAATATTACCAATAGTACAATTAAAAATGCTACTCACGGGCATTTAGTGGAGGAGGGTTCTGTATTCGTTTTTAACGGAAAAAAAATCGAGGGAAATAAACGCAATCTGAAAGATGTATTTTTTAAAAATAATTATTAATAAACTAAAACAAACCCCATGAATTACGACAGATTAATAAGCTATTTCAATTTTGAACCGCAAACCATAGATGTGCGGTTGTTTATTATCAATGCATTGATTTGCATTGTGTTGGCAATTGTTCTGGAATTTACGTACAGAAAATGTGCCCACAGTTTGTCAAACAGAAGCCGTTTTGCCTTCAATTTTGTGTTGGTTTCACTGACAACCATGCTAATAATCACCCTTGTTGGAAGTTCAGTAGCCCTTTCCTTAGGTCTTGTTGGGGCACTGTCCATTGTGCGTTATCGTGCAGCAATAAAGGAACCCGAAGAACTTTCCTATCTTTTTATTGCCATTGCAACCGGTTTGGGGATGGGCGCTAATCAACCCGGTGTTACCGTAGCAGCCTTTGTGATTATTCTACTTGTTATCTGGGTACGATATCTCATTAAACCAAATAACAAAAACAAAATGTTCAATTTTGTGGTGAGTATGCCATCGCCTGATAAAAACAGCATGGATCAGATTAATGAAATTGTGGGCCGGCATTTTAAAAGGTATTCCCTTATGCGATTTGACGAAACAAAAGACAAGCTTGAAATGGCTTATGACATAAGATCTGCAGACACAAAAACACTCGGAAAATGTAAACAGTCGCTTTTGGAACTTAAAGAAAATACATCTGTTTCATTTGTGGATGCCGAATAAAAAAATATGTCACAACCCGCTATTGAAATATTGCATAAACGTTATGAACGTAAATATACCCCGGAAGTTTTAACTGCACCCCAGGCAAAAAACATCATACGTTCATCTCAGGGTTTTTTCAAACCACTGTATCATCCCAGGTACATTAATAACATTTATCTTGATACAATACGTTTCGACCATTATTATGATAATGTTACCGGCCGCAGCGAACGTAAGAAAATTCGTATTCGCTGGTATGGTGATTTGTTACAGCATAATGCAAGTCCGTTGCTGGAAATAAAAATCAAATCAGCCCATCTGGGAGACAAAATACAGTTTGTGCTTCCACATTGTGACATTGCAACTATTCTTCACTCCCATTCAGCCATGCAAACGTTTCTTCAGCAGGCAGAACTGCCGGAAACAATCTCCAATATGTTGAAAACACTTCATCCACGCTTGCTCAACATGTATAAACGTACTTATTTCATTGATACCACCGGAAATTTTCGGATGACAGTGGATGAAGGCATCCGGTATCAGGGGCTGCGCGACAATTTCAATCGAATTATCAGGCCAATAAGCTTGAATAAACGTCCGGTAATTGAGCTGAAATATGATGAAAAGTTTGATGATGAAGCTTCACGGATTACTGAGAACATCCCTTTCCGCCTGACAAAAAATTCAAAGTATGTCAACGGCATTGAGCGTTTCTTTAATGTTGTTTATTAAACATCAGAAAATGATAAAATACTGTATCAAACTGTTGCCTGTCGTGTTGTTGCTGTTTGGCATATATGCATGCAGCCCAAAAGAAAGCAGCGAAAAACTGACACCTGAAACCGTGCATTTCTGGCACGACACTGCTACCTTTCATAATTCAGGCATGGTAAACGCATTGATAGAAATACCCGCCGGATCGGATAAGAAATATGAATTGGATAAAACCACCGGAAAACTAAAATGGGAAACGCTTGAGAACGGTCGGAAACGACACATTCAATACTTGCCATACCCTGCCAATTATGGCATGATACCCCGGACACTCCTGCCCAAATCCAAAGGCGGGGACGGCGATCCGCTGGATGTTATTTTATTGGGACCGGCCATAAAGAGAGGGACAATTGTTCCATGCCGGATCATCGGCGTCCTTTTATTGACAGATAGTGGAGAACAGGATGACAAACTGATTGCAGTAAGAGACAGTACGGCATTTTCCGGCATAACAAATCCTGATGAGCTGGATGCTGAATTTCCAGGGGTGAGCAATATTATTGAAATATGGTTTACCAACTATAAAGGCGAAGGCATAATCACTTCTTCAGGGTGGAAAAATAGTAAAAAAGCCTATGAGATACTTGATAAGGCTGTATTGGAATATAAATCTGAATTTACAGACAGTGTAAATCTTTAATCTGCAAGCATTAATTCTACATCGTTGATAGGCATATACACTGATTATTCTTAAATAACAAGGTACATTTATTAGGGAATACACATCAGCATTTCCTTGCCTGATCAGGAAATCAGGGTAATAAATATCCCCGGACTTATTTTTCCAGTGCGGGTAAAATTCAATATTTTTATCTTCTTTTTTACGGAAAAAATAGTGGGAAAAGAATATCCATACGCCTGTTTGTCTCTATTTTTCATGCTAAAATAACCTGCCACAGACATTCAATAATACTCTGGTTTTTGCACAAAAATTAAAAAATTATATTAAATTTGCATTAGAACTAAAATTAAAACCATGTCTGCTAAATATCTGAAAAACAACAAAATTTTATATGATTACTTAATGTTATACCTAAATTCATTTTTATAGCTAATTCC
>JBNGDT010000017.1:0-1425 GCA_049975305.1 Bacteroidales bacterium
GCAAGGAAGATATTGCTATCTTCCTGCTCTTAATTTTTTATTGGACAACAGTGATTTTTCAGATTAAAAAAAAATCATTATCTTACAATTTTTGATAATTCTTTTTATTTTTAATGTAAATAGCAGTTCATGACAAAAATACGGATAACCAAAATATTCAATTGGGAAATGTCTCATGCACTTTATGACTACGAGGGTTTATGCAGAAACCTTCACGGGCATTCCTACAAAATGCATGTAACCGTTATTGGTTCAGTGATCAAAGATAAAAAAAATCCGAAATGGGGCATGGTCATTGATTTTGGTGATTTCAAAAATATTGTAAAAAAAGAAATTGTTGATGAATTTGATCATTCTGTCGTATTGTGCAGCAAAGAAGATATCAAATCTATTACTGGTATAAAATCATTGTTCGACAGGATACACTTTGTTGAATTTCAGCCTACCTGCGAAAACCTGGTTGCGGATTTTGCACAAAGAATCAGGAAAAAACTGCCGGAAAACATTGATTTGTATAGTCTAAGGTTGTATGAAACAGACACTTCTTATGCAGAATGGTTTGCCGCTGATCAAAAATGAGCAACCGATGTGTTATACACGATGTTTAGAATTAATGAGTTTTTTAAATTTTTAAATGCAATAATTTTAAAATTAATTTATCATGATTAAACTGATTTTTTTGTTGATCGTATTGATGTTTCCCCGTGAACAGCAAATATCTACTGTCCCACAGGAAGATATGCCGTCAAAAAATGAACTGATGGGTAAAATAACTCCTTCAAATCATCCGGATTTTGTCAAAGTGGATTCCACTTTGTCGTATTTCCCGGAAATATACCTCAGAAAAAACACCTATAATGCCTTTTTAAAAATGCGACAGGCTGCTCTTAAAGATAGTATTGATATTATCATAAGGTCAGGTACACGTACTTTTTATGAACAACGCTATATATGGAATCAAAAATTCACCGGGAATCGAAAACATGGAAAAGGATACCTTGACCAGTACTTTTCTGACAGCGCCAAAGTGGCAAACCTGCTTGCCTATACAGCCGTTCCCGGCACATCCCGGCATCACTGGGGAACCGACATTGACATCAATGAAACCTCACACGTTTATTTCAAAAGGGAATACGGAAAAAAAGTGTACGACTGGTTGATGGAAAATGCGGCTGATTATGGATTTTACCAGGTTTATGTGCCTTTCGGTGACAAAAGAACAACAGGCTACAACACCGAAGAATGGCACTGGACATATAAGCCTGAATCTGACAAATTTACACAGGCATACAGAAATAAAATATCTTACCATGAACTTACCGGGTTTCATGGGGAAAACGAAATCCAGAAGTTCGAGATCATTGAAAATTATGTGTATGGCATCAATTCAGATTTATTGGAATAATCTTTGTCCCATGTTTAGAT
>JBNGDT010000017.1:1435-1815 GCA_049975305.1 Bacteroidales bacterium
ACAATCCCTTGAACTAAACGACTCTTCCAAGACACGTTCATACATCAGCCTGTTGCATAAACGAAAGCAAGATTTCAGGAAACTGGAGGAACAGTTGAAGGAATAAAAACTTTTCAGGCGATAGAAATTTTAATTTTGCACAGTACGGTATGCATTTTATTAATATTTTGCATGGTATAATGTGCAATATTAAGGTTTTTGTATCAGAGCAATCTGGTTTTTTGAATCCATTTTCACAGTAAAAGGTTCAGATAAATGTATATGTGAGAAATACTTATATTTATTGATTTCCCTCAGATTTTTGATTTTATCCCAGTAAATAGCATGGTCTTTTTTACCTTTTTGAACGGATAAATAACCGACATTCATTGAAGTAACAT
>JBNGDT010000017.1:1825-20602 GCA_049975305.1 Bacteroidales bacterium
TATGGAAAAAATGAGAACCGCTGGAAGGATCCAGGGGAAAGCCTTCAAAACTGTATTCAATGATCACTTTTGCATTGGAAATTTGCGGCCATCTCACAGGAATGCCAATAAACTTATCCTGGCTTCCCCATCTGCCCGGGCCCATCAAAACATAGTAAAGATTCTTTTTTACCATGTCTGCATTGATTTTTCCAATTTCAACAGCCATTTCTTCTGTTTTGGTCTTGTCAAACGCTTCGGGATCAACAAAAATAAAATCCTTGATGGTATCAATTTTACCATTACCCATGGCAGTTGTAGTCTGCAAAATAATGCTCTCACTGTCTATCTCATTCATGTCAATTTCATAATCGAAGGCACTTCCTATTAGTGGCTTAACCTGTAAAATGTAAAAGGAAGCCTTGTTGTTCTTATCTTTATTCAAATCCACTGCAAATTCAATTTCAGCAGTTGTACCAAGCGCTTCTTTCACCAGCGACACCACTTTACGGATTGCTTCAGCCAAAGGAATATAATCGTGTTTTAGTATGTTAGCGAAATTCAATACCCGTGGACCATAATCAGAAATGCCGGGAGACAAAGAATTGTTATCCGGATTGTACACAGAAGCAAGGTGTTTGATGGATCCATGCATTTCAGCATCATCAATATCTAACCGTTTCAGTCCGGCTTCTTCACCCTGTAGCAGGTCAATATCCTTGTCTTTCATATTAACAGCAAAATATTCAGTTTGGGTTTCGTTGACAATGTCTTTAAGGCTGACGATGTCAAGTTTGGGATACCGGGGACAAAACCGCCAGGCTTTTTCTCCTTCTACTACATATTTACCCAGACCAAGTGCTAACACAGAAAAACCATCTTCAGGTTTCATATACGATACAGGGTAATAATTGAAACTTTGTGCTACACCGGAAATATGAGGATAATAATAATCGCCAAACTGATTGCCTACCACTTCCTGAATCACCACTGCCATTTTTTCTTCTTCAGGTTTGTAATTAATGGCTTTGATGTATTCTTTGGATATAGGTGAAAATAAAGAAGCATACACCATTTTTATGGCATCGCAAAACTGTTCAAGGCGTTTTTTTTCATCCGGGTGATTGTTTGGTATCAGGTAGGTTTCAAAAATCCCTGAAAAGGGTTGATACAAGGAATCTTCAAGCAGTGATGATGACCGGATGGCAAGGGGTTTTTTAAATTCACGGATCACTGCTTTTAACTGCCGCATTAAGGATTTTGAAAACTCAGCTTCTTTAAAAGCCTGTTTTATCACATCATAATCTTCATCTTCAGTCAAAAAACGTGTCAAATCATTTTTATTAATAAATTCAGAAAATTCATCGATCCCTATAATAATCGTGCGGGGAGATTTGATGTTAATTCCCTTTATCGCTTTGCTAAAATCAAAATTATAGATTAATGTGTTGATAAAAGCCACACCCCGGCCTTTTCCTCCAAGGGCGCCTGTTCCTATTTCAACTACATTACGCTCATCTTTAAGCGTTTCTTCAGTGAAAGGAACAATCTTACCCTTGATTTTTTCATTCCTGAATTTATGTATCCGTTTAAGCAGAAAATTTCTCATCTCGTCCACGGTATCATAATCATCAATCTTATACGGATTCAACAGCTTTGCAAGCTGAATTTCACCCCGTGCCATCAGCCACAAACTGAAATGATTACGCTCTGCATGATATTTCATGGATTCATCAGAAATACTCTTTATGTACTGTTCAAACTCTTTGAGGTTTTTCGCAACAGCAATCTGTCTGCCTGTATTGTCCCTGAAAACAAAATTTCCAAACCCAACAAAATGGTCGATAAATACGCGGATATCGTTTTCAAGGTTAGCGGAACTTTTGTTGATGAAGCAGGTGTTCTTTTTATAAACGTTTGTTCCCTCACTGGAATGTATGCAAATCGGTAACTCACCAATGTTCTGCTGAACGTAATCCACCAGATCAAAACCTGCATTTTCATTCATCACGCCATCTTTGGGATATCGTATATCGGTAATCATACACTGAAGGTATTCTTTGTACCGGTGAATGATTTTAATGGCCTCATTATACGATTCAGCAAGCAATATTTTAGGGCGTGCTCTTAATCTCAACAACCGGTATAGTTCATCGCCCTGGACATCATCAATGGTGCGACGTGTCTGCTCAAGCACCACCCTGTACAATATCGGCAATATCCGGGAGTAATATTTGGGAGAATCTTCAACCAGTAAAATAATTCTGACCATGCCAATCCTGGTATCATTGCTGGCATTGATATTGTCTTCAACCAGTTTTATCATGGCAAAGAAAATGCTGGAATCGCCGTTCCATGAAAATATCCTGTCTGCATATTTGGGGATGTTTTTCTGATAATAAGCCAAATCGCTGTTGTTATTAACCAAGAAAAAGAGAGGAATGTAAGGATAAGTAGATTTAATTTTCTGACTCAACAGGTGAGGTTTTTTCTTTTCAACGCCAATCACAAAAATAACGAGATCGTAATGTTTATCCTTCAATTCCTGATCCACTTCTTCTTCCGATGAAACACCGGTAATCCTGGGTGTGTATGTGAGATTAAGCTGACGGTATTCTCCCAACACCTGTTCTGCAAACCTGCCTTCACTCTCCAGTGAATATGCATCATACAACGTACCTACCAAAAGGATTTCCCTTACTTTAAATTGCATCAGATCATGATAAATATCCCTGGCATAATTGTTTTCATTTAAAAATTTATGAAGCAGTTTACTCGTTTCTTTTTTCTTGTCAGAATAATCGATTTTTGGTTTTTTTTCTGCGCTTTTCCTCATGCTTGTCACTTTATCAGCCAAAACTGAATTCAGATAACCATGAACAAGCGATCCAATGTTCATGATGAGGTCACGTTCTTCTTTCAGGAAAGGCCCTTCATCCATGTTGGCAAATTTACGGGTATAATACACTTCTACACTGCCTGTTCTGCCATCAATGGTTTCAAAATCATAGCTTTGTCCCCATTCTGTTTTTGTAAATCCTAGGGAAAGGAATATTTTATCACCATAGCAAATCCTGGCTACCGTATATTCGGGATACTGCCACCCATCAGGTAAATTATCAACAATACGTTGTAATACTTCACTGACAGGCTTTCCTGATTTGATCAAAGCGCTTGTTTTATTGATACAGGCAAGTTCTTTTAATCGTTCTTTATTTTCAAAAAATAAATCTTTTAACTCCAGGTTTTTGTTGTTTTCAGATTCGTAATGATTCATATTTTCTATTTATCAAATTGGCGTTCATTAACAATAATATTGTTGCTAAGTTAAAACAATTATCCGGTCTTTTTTATCATCAATGCATAATTTTTTTTCATACTTTTAGTTCTATTCCATCCATGGCCCTGTATTGTTATTTGTTAATCTAACCTAAATATTATCAACTTTAACGTGTTTAAATTGTTAATAAGTCAAATGATTTAAGCATGGATACCTTTTAAAATTGGCTTTATTTGAGCCATTCAAAAGATTTGATTTCATTCATAAATAATTGTTAATAAAATTTGTTTTATATATTAATTTCTTTTTACTATCTTTGCATTATAAAAAAAAAAACATTATACAAGAACATCACTATATTGCAGGTATGATTATGATGAACATGAAGATATGTATAAAGAGCAATTACATCAAATTGGTATTAATCTTAAGTATTCTGAGCACAGGAGCTGGAATGAATTTATATGCTACCTGTGCCATCACCCCTGAATATACAATGGATGCTGATTCGGTTGGAAATGATTCCAGGGAAATCTTTTTCTTTGTAGAAGAATCACCTGCATACCCCGGAGGTAATGAAGAATTAAGAAGTTTTTTCATGCAAAATTTAGAATACCCAAAAGCCGCAAAAGAAAATGACCTGGAAGGACAGGTGTATGTGCGTTTCGAAGTGAAAAAAGATGGTACAATAGGTGAAGTTATCATTTCAAAATCTGTACATCCTGTGTTGGATGCCGAAGCCATCAGGGTTGTGAAAAAAATGCCTGCATGGATTCCGGGAAGATACGCTGGAAAACCGGTAAACACATGGTACACATTACCAATATCTTTTTTCTTGGGAGAAAAAAAATAACCTAATTCTCTGTTAACAGTTAAATTATAACCAATTAAGGCTTTTGAAATTTTTAGAAGCCTTTTTTTTGTTTGTGTTATTTATTTATTATCTTTGCGCTCACATTGCGGGGTGGAGCAGTTGGTAGCTCGTTGGGCTCATAACCCAAAGGTCGTAGGTTCAAGTCCTACCCCCGCTACTACGAAGAGAAAAGGAGTTGTCTGATTAGACAGCTTTTTTTGGTTGACATAAAGAGTTTTTTAGATCAGTTGCTTTATTGATAAAAAATTCAAGCCTAAATTTTTAAATCCATATTTTCCCAAAAAAAATAATTTTTGTAATCAGTCCTTTTTTACTGATTTTTGTATTCAACAAAAAATATGATACAATGAATTTTCTGAAAGAACTGGAATGGAGAGGCATGTTGCATGACGTCATGCCGGGTACTGATACATTGCTTGACAAAGAAATGGTAACAGCCTATGTTGGCATTGACCCTACCGCTGATTCACTCCATATAGGCCATTTGGTCAGCCTGATGATGCTCAAACACCTTCAGCTCGCCAAACACAAACCCATTGTAGTGCTTGGTGGTGCAACAGGTATGGTTGGAGATCCTTCCGGTAAATCAAAAGAAAGAAACCTGCTGGATGAAAAAAACCTCCGACACAATGAAAACTGCATTAAAACCCAAATTTATAAATTTTTGGATTTATCTGATGATAAAAAAAATAAAGCTGAAGTATTCAATAACTATGACTGGATAAAAAACCTGACATTTCTTGAATTTGTGCGTGATATTGGTAAACACATTACAGTGAATTATATGATGGCAAAAGATTCGGTTAAAAAACGCCTTGGCCAAGGACAAAATGCCGGAGAAGGTATGTCATTTACTGAATTTTCTTATCAGTTGCTACAGGGATATGATTTTCTTTATCTCTACAAAAATCACAACTGCAAACTGCAAATGGGCGGTTCTGACCAATGGGGTAACATCACTACTGGTACCGAACTGATACGCAGAAAAACAGGTGGTGAAGCTTTTGCTATTACTTGTCCACTCATCACCAAAGCCGATGGCGGAAAATTTGGAAAAACCGAACAGGGTAACATTTGGCTTGATCCTGACAAAACAAGCCCCTATAAATTTTACCAATTCTGGCTCAATACCTCAGATGATGATGCAGAAAAATACATTAAAATTTTTACTGTGTTGTCACAACAAGAAATAAATGCTTTAATCACCCAACATAAACAGGAACCACACAAGCGTATTTTACAACAAAAACTTGCTGAGGAACTCATGCTTATGGTGCATTCAAAAGAAGCCCTCGACAAATCCATCCAGGCCTCAAACATCCTATTCGGCAAATCTACATCCGATGAACTAGAAAAAACTGATGAAAAAACATTCTTATCTGTGTTTGAAGGTGTACCTATGTATGATGTTGATGCTGAACTGATAAAACATGGTGCTGATATTTTTGAATTGCTTTGCGAGAAAACAAACATCTTTTCATCAAAAGGCGAATTAAGACGATTAATAAAAGGAAACGGTCTTTCCGTCAATAAAAAAAAGTTCCGTGACCCAAATGTGAAAATTTCAAATACATTTTTATTAAATGGAAAATATATTTTAGTGCAAAAAGGAAAAAAACAATATTATATCATTCGAACAACAAATTAACATTTGTACAAACCGTGTGGTATCATCATGTTAAAAATATTTTCTATTCAAATTATTGATAATCAATTTTTTATGAATATTATTAATTGCATTTTTCTAAAGTTCAAAACATTAATATTATCCAAGTAAATTTTTAAAATTATTTTTCAACAACTGTTAATTTGCTATTTTACAAGCCAATTCATGAAGTATAAAAAATTAAAATTCTATATATTAAAAGTTTACATTATGAACACGTATTTAACAAAGCTGTTATTATCATCTTATAAAATTTGATAATTTTTTCTTGTCAAATTAATTTTATCAATGCATATAAAACAAATTAAATTTTCATAATTATTTATTCCTATTTTTTACATGATTTTTAAACATGAAATGAACACCCTCAAAGAAAAAATAATTGAATTTTTTATCCGTATTTGTATTTATTAACCGATATTAATAAATACATGTAATCATTGAAAATCAATCATCTAATTTTAACAATATAGTTAATAACTAAGGAGGAAAATTTTAATATTGAAAAATACAAATAATATGCTATAAATTTGTTAACTGTATTAACCGACTGTAATTATCATCATTTTTAATTAATTTTATAAAATATAATATTTATAATGAAAAGGAAAAATGTAAAAATTAAAGGATACGTTGATGAACCTATTGAAAAAAATATTGATATCAAAAATGAGATATTAAAATTAAAAAAAGAAAAGAACGCCATTATCCTGGCACATTTTTATACAACCTCAGATTTACAGGACATTGCTGATTTTGTGGGAGACAGTTTAAGATTATCACAGGAAGCAGCACGTACAAAAGCAGCTATTATTGTGTTTGTGGGAGTGCATTTCATGGCTGAAACTGCAAAAATTCTTTCTCCGGATAAAAAAGTATTGCTCCCAGATTTGAATGCGGGATGTTCTCTGGCAGAATCAGCACCGGCAGATAAATTTGCTGAATTCATAGAAAATTTCCCAGATCACATTGTTATTAATTATGTCAATACTACGGCAGAAATTAAAGCGCTTTCAGATATTGTGGTTACAAGTACAAATGCAAAAGCAATAGTGGAAAGTTTACCAAAGGATCAGAAAATTATTTTTGGGCCAGATAAAAATTTGGGGAATTATATTAATTCAACAACCAGAAGAAACATGGTGCTTTGGGATGGTGCGTGTCATGTGCATGAAAAATTTTCTCTGGAAGAAATTGTTCGGTTAAAAAAAGAAAATTCTGAAGCTAAAATACTGGCACATCCGGAATGTGAGAAACCGGTACTTATTGTTGCCGATCATGTTGGTTCAACATCTTCCATGCTTAAATTTTCTAAAAATGATGATGCCAACACTTATATTGTTGCAACGGAATGGGGAATAATTCATCAAATGAAAAAAGCCAGCCCGCAAAAGAAATTTATAGCAGCACCTCCCAAAGATTCAACCTGTGGCTGCAGCGAATGTAGCTATATGAAGCTTAATACCTTAGAGAAATTGTACAATTGCCTGAAATACGAAATGCCTGAAATAATGCTGGATGAAACACTAAGGGTGAAAGCTGAAAAACCGATACGCAGAATGTTGGAAATTACTGAAAAACTGGGTTTGTAAAATATTATTTTCAATGCAAAACAAAGTATTTTGTTTGCTCCTGAATTTAATGATGGCTTTTCATATGATAAGCCATGCACAACATTCTGACAAGTCTAAAATCTACAGCATTAAAACAGGCCCTGGTAAAGTATTGAAAACATTTAGCGGTATGCCAGAAACAAATATTTCATGGTTCATCGCATTTGAATGTGGAAAAAAGGGAAATGGCAAACATGAGTGGCAAAAAATGTTGGGATATCCGGAATATGGTTTGGAAGTGTTGTATGGTGATTTGAACAATGATTTTTTAGGCAACACGTTTGCGATGCAACCTTTCATCAGAATACCGTTGATGAAAAATCCAAAGAAATGGCGTATTTATTTAACTGCAGGAATGGGGTTTGCTTATTTTGATAATTCATATCATTTTTTCGACAATCCCGAAAACGGATTGATTGGGTGTGAATTGAACAATTATACAAAAGGAGAATTGGAAGTTAGCTATGTGATTGGAAAACAATGGAGAATATTTGCAGGTGCAGGGGCGTTTCATTTTTCAAACGGCCACGTAAAATTGCCTAATATAGGTGCAAATGTGCCTGAAGCAAAATTTGGTGTAACCTGGTATCAAAATTATCCTGAAAATATTGAAACAAAAACATACAAGACTATAGATACAACATGGTCATGGTATATTAGGTATGGAAATGGTTTTCACGCCTATGGTTCAACCATGAAACCTTTTGGTGGGCCTGTATATACAGTATATTCACTTTCAGTTGGAACCAGGAAAAACTTATCTGCTCTTTATGCCGTGTCTTTTGGTACAACAGTTGGTTATTACAGAAGTTTTAATAATTTTTTGTTGTCAGAAATCTTACTTGAAAAAAACGAGGCATTTTTTAAATCAACCTATGCTAGTGTATATTTTGGGCAAGAAGTGATGATGGGAAAATTTGCCGTTTATGGTGAGTGTGCAGTGGATATTGCAAAGCCGTTTATACGTGAATACGGGGATATTTTTGATAAACAAAAGGGAATAACACGGTTTATAAAACAAATAAACAGCAATCGCCTGGGATTTAGATATTACCTTAAAGAAATAAATCAAAAACACAATTGGAATGTAAATTTTGGATTGTTTATAAAATCAAATTTTGCACAGGCAGATTTTGTAGAATGTGCTGTGCAGGTTAAATTGTAAACGCTTTGTTTCCTGATATGAAGTGATTTGAAAAACAGAAGCTTAATAATCAATGAATATTATTGTCAAAAAAACGTGCGATTCAACAAACAAAGAGGTTTTCAGGCAAACTAAACTGCTCAAAAAACAAGAAGCATTTGCGATATTGTGTGAAGCACAAACTAAGGGAAGAGGCAATGGAAAAAATGTTTGGTATGCCGAACCGGGAAAAAACCTGACCTGCAGTTTGGTCTATTTTCCGTTATTTTTAGACGCGTACAGGCAATTTTATTTTTCGATAATTATTGCCCTTTCTATTGATGATTTGTTAAAAAATTACCACTTAAAATCTGCTGTGAAGTGGCCAAATGATATATTGGTGAATGAGAAAAAAATTGCCGGATTATTAATAGAATCTGAAATACAACAAGGAAAAGTAATTTGCATTGTAGCGGGTATTGGATTAAACATCAATCAGACAACATTCTCAGATGAAATTAAACATCCAACATCATTAGCGCTGGAAGGTGTTAAAAACCAAACACCGGAATCTGTATTGTATGAGCTTATTGAAATGGTGGATATTTGGTATAAAGAATTGAAAAACAATGCCTTTGCTACAATAAAATCAACCTACCTTGACAGGCTTACCGGCTATCAAACATGGAAAATGTACAAGTCAAACAAAAACATTTTTAAAGGTAAAATCGTTGATGTTTGCGAAGACGGTAAAGCCATCATTCAATCGGAAAATGGAAAAATACATCAGTTTGATATCAAAGAAGTTGAATTGTTGATATAAAATTTTGGTAACTACTTACCGCAAAGACGGAACTCCGTCTTTCGCCGGGCAAGGTTACAAAGTTATAAAATTTAACGGACTATCAGGATAGTACGAATGCATAATAGCACGAGATGTAAAGTGATAAATCGTGCCATCTCGCTATCGTTCCTGCACCCTGTCATGCTATTACCCTATCGTGCTATCTTTTTTATCAACTGTAAGTATCCAGTATAATTTCTGATAAGCGATTTAATTCATCTATTTGTTTTCATTTCCTTGCCTGCCGGCAGGTTAGTTTATTAGCGTCTTAGCGATAAAAAATGTATGCGTCTGAATAGTTACAAATTTAGGATTAACGCAAGAAATTCATAACTTTGCTTTCAAAATAAGTCGGTTATTTTAAAACTATCATGAAATAAAGCGGAAAATACAACGGGAAATAGAAAAGTACATTTTTTACCTTTTTATAAACTCGTTTCATTGTGAAAAAATTAGTTTCATATATAGATTGGTTAGTTATAAGATTTGTACATTTACATTTTAATATAAACGATGAACATTAAAGATATAAGAAAAGATTTTCCGGTTTTAGCACAACAAGTGTACAATAAACCTTTGATTTACCTGGATAATGCAGCCACTACCCAAAAACCCATACAGGTACTAGAGGCGGTAGAAGAGGTGTATAAAAAATACAATGCAAATATCCATCGTGGGGTACATTATTTAAGCGAGGTATGTACAACCAAATACGAAGATACACGACAATACATTGCAGATTATATCAATGCAGCATCGTCAAATGAAATAGTGTTTACACGGGGAACAACGGAATCCATAAACCTGGTAGCCAATGGATTCGCTGAAACCATTATCAACAAAGGTGATGAAATTATTGTTACCGAAATGGAACACCATTCTAATTTTGTACCATGGCAGATACTTTGTAAAAAAAAGAACGCAACATTTGTGGTGCTTGAAATCGAAGAAGATGGAAGCATTTCACTAGAAAAGTTGAAACGCCTTATCACCGAAAAAACAAAACTGATAGCACTGACCCATGTTTCAAATGTGCTAGGTACAATAAATCCTGTGAAAGAAGTAACAACAATAGCTCACCAACAGGAAATTCCTGTGTTGGTTGATGCAGCACAAAGCATCCAGCACATGAAAGTGGATGTTAAGGATATGGATTGTGATTTTTTGGCTTTCAGCGGGCATAAACTATATGGACCCACAGGCATTGGTGTGCTGTATGCAAAAGAAAAATGGCTTGAAAAGTTTCCGCCTTACCAATATGGAGGAGAAATGATTCAAAATGTAAGCATTGAAAAAACTACCTTCAATCAATTGCCTTTTAAATTTGAGGCCGGTACGCCAAATTACATTGGAACTATTGGAATGGGTGCTGCCATAAAGTACATCGAAAAAACAGGTATTGATAACATTGCCAAGCATGAAAAACAAGTGTATGATTATGCTATTGAGAAGCTGAGTAAAATTGATAACATTCAGATTTTTGGTAAAGCGCAAGAAAACATATCGGTAATATCGTTTAATATTGAAGGATTGCATCCTTACGATATTGGTACATTAATCGATAAAAACGGCATAGCGGTAAGAACCGGTAATCATTGTGCTGAACCGCTCATGCGCCATTATGGAATAAACGGTACTATAAGAGCTTCATTTGGATTGTATAACACAAAACAGGAAGCTGACATGCTGGTGGAAAGTATAAAAAGGGTGTCAGGCATTTTATTGAACAATAAAAATTAATATTTGTATTACTTTTTAAGATTTTATAATATGAGCATTGAAAAAAAACAGCAGGAAATTATTGAGGATTTTTCTGTATTTGATGATTGGATGGACAAATATGCTTACCTGATTGATTTGGGTAATGAACTGGGAAGCATGAGTAAAGATGAAAAAACTGAAAGCAATTTGATTCATGGATGTCAGTCGAATGTATGGATTAATGCTGAAATGAAAAATGGTAAAATGACCTTTAAGGCTGATAGTGATGCCATCATTACCAAAGGAATTGCTTCTTTGATTACACGCGTTTTTGAAGGTGAAACTCCGGAAGATGTATTGAACGCTGATTTGTACTTTATCGACGAAATTGGCTTACATCAACATTTATCCCCGACAAGGTCTAACGGATTAAGATCCATGATAAAACAAATAAAAGCATTTGCACTCGCATTTAAACAAAAAAATAAAAGTGATGGATAAACAAAAAGTTTTGTCAAATATTGTAAAAGAATTAAAAAAAGTATTTGATCCCGAAATACCTGTTAATATCTATGATTTGGGCCTGGTGTATGAAGTGGATGTGAATGAGAAAGGCAAAGCCTATATCAAGATGACATTAACCGCCCCAAATTGCCCTCTGGCTGACAATGTTGTGATGATGACTGAAACGGCTGTTAAAAGACCAAATGGTGTGAAGGATGTAAATGTGGATATTGTCTTTGACCCGCCATGGGACAAAAGCATGATGAATGATGAAGCTAAACTTGAGCTTGGTATGCTTTAATGCCCTTCAATGATTTACCATGGAAAAAACCATTGAGCTAATACAGAATGCATGGAAAAACAGGAAACTGTTGGAAAATAGCAAGGTGCAAAACGCTGTGTTCGATACCATTGAATTGCTGGATAAGGGAAAAATCCGTGTGGCAGAACCGGATGATCCAAGCGAAAATGGATGGAAAGTAAACCAGTGGATTAAAAAAGCGGTGATATTGTATTTTCCATTGTGTAAGATGGAAAAAATTGATGTTGGTATTTTTGAATATCACGATAAAATACCCATAAAAAAAGGCTTTAAAGAACAGGGTGTGCGTGTTGTTCCGGATGCAATAGCTCGGTATGGAGCTTTTATTAATAAAGGAGTAATCCTGATGCCATCCTACGTGAATATAGGCGCATGGGTAGGTAGTTATACCATGGTGGATACCTGGGCTACGGTAGGTTCATGTGCGCAAATAGGTGAGCATGTGCATTTAAGTGGTGGTGTTGGTATTGGCGGCGTTTTGGAGCCTGTACAGGCTGCTCCTGTGATTGTAGAAGACAATGCTTTTATTGGTTCACGATGCATCGTGGTGGAGGGCGTTCATGTGGGTAAAGAAGCGGTGCTTGGCGCCAATGTGGTGCTGACAGGAAGCACAAAAATTATAGACGTAACCGGAAAGGAGCCTAAACAAATAAAAGGATATATACCTGAACGTTCAGTGGTAATACCGGGATCTTATACCAAACAGTTCAATGCAGGTGAATACCAGGTGTCATGTGCACTTATTATCGGCAAAAGAAAAGCATCAACCGACAAAAAAACCTCGTTGAATGACGCATTGAGAAATTATGATGTTGTTGTTTGAAATAGAGTTGTTAAGTCAGGATTATTTATTGTCAAAATGTAATTACTCAGTGCTAAATTTAAAACCTTTGCGACTTTGCGGTGAGAAGCTACTCTTATTGATACTGATCAGTTACGTCAAAATAATTGTTTATGGAATTACACCCTTGCATGGATCCAATACATAAATACATAAAGAAAAATAATAACCAACGATGGTTCAATATATGCAAAAATATTTTCACAGTCTGAACGTTATAAAACAACAGGCTTGCAACAAAATAAAAAATAATTTTTGTAAAACTGTAAGAAAAACATTATTTTTACATCTTTAAATCGCAATACCATGGAAACAAAGAAATCTAAAAAAGCAAATCTTGAAGACAAGAGAGGTCTTTTTCTTGAAATCGGGCTCGTTCTTGTTTTAGGCATTGTGCTTCTCGCTTTTGAATGGGGAACATCTGAGCTCAACAGAAATAAATTGGGGGATATTAGCATGGAAGATGTGATGGAAGAAGAAATAATCAATACTTTCCAGGATAAGGAACCACCTCCGCCCCCGGAAAAGAAGGAAGAACCTGAACCTGAACAGGTTATTGAAGAGCTTACTGTCGTCGAAGATGACGAAGAAGAATCGGATATTAACATAGATGTCGAATCAACCGAAGACACTCGAATAGAAATCGATATGGGATCATTTGTGGATGAAGAGGAAGAAGTGGAACCAATTCCTTTTGCTGTGGTGGAAAAAAAACCTGAATTTCCAGGTGGTGATGTAGCTTTATTGAAATATTTAACAGAAAACACCAAATATCCAGAGATTGCCAAAGAAAATGGCATAGAGGGAAAAGTATATGTGCAATTTGTTATTGACAAAAACGGAAATGTTACCAATGTTACCATTGTTCGCAGTGTTGACCCATACCTCGATAAAGAGGCAAAAAGAGTGGTTAGCCAATTACCTGCATGGAAACCAGGTCATCAAAGAGGAAAACCCGTTCCGGTAACCTATATTGTACCTATCAATTTTAAATTGTATTAATATAATCATTATGAATCAGATATAACCCCGGTTCACTAATCGGGGTTTTTTGTTGATATACCTTTATGCAGCAGGATAATAACAGAAAAAAGATAAAGAATTTCGCTATACTTATAGGTGTGGTACAAACAGGACAAACAAAAGACCAGGCAAAAGAATACCTTGATGAGCTGGCATTGTTGGCGCGCACTGCCGGAGCAACACCTGTAAAATCATTTTTGCAGAAAATAAACAAGCCAAACACAAGGTCGTACATAGGCAAAGGAAAACTGGAAGAAATTCATACCTTTATTAAAGAAAACAAAGCCATTAACCTGGTTCTGTTCGATGACGACCTGTCACTAACCCAACTTCGCAATATAGAAAAAGAGTTACAGGTTCATATTATGGACAGAACCAACCTGATTCTTGATATCTTTGCCACACGCGCACGCACAGCCCACGCCAAAACGCAGGTAGAGCTGGCACAATACCAATATTTGTTGCCGCGCCTCAAGGGCATGTGGACTCACCTAGAAAGGCAACGTGGTGGTATTGGGTTACGTGGCCCCGGCGAACGTGAAATTGAAACCGACCGCCGTATCGTTCGTGATAAAATAGCACTGCTCAGTAAACAACTAATCAAAATCAACAAACAAAAAGCATCGCAGCGCAAAAACAGGGGAAAGCTTATCCGTGTTTCTTTAGTAGGATACACAAACGCAGGAAAATCAACCATCATGAACAGGGTGAGTAAATCCGAGGTCTTTGCTGAGGACAAACTCTTTGCAACCCTGGATACAACTGTCCGCAAAGTAGTTATTAACAACCTGCCGTTTTTATTGTCCGACACGGTGGGGTTCATCCGGAAGTTACCCACACACCTGATAGAATCTTTTAAATCCACACTCGATGAAACACGGGAATCGGATTTGCTTATACACGTTGTGGACGTTTCTCACCCTAGCTTTGAAGAACAAATTGAAGTGGTGAAAAACACACTTCAGGAAATCGGCGCCGGAAACATCCCTGTGCTACTGGTTTTCAATAAAATAGATGCTTTTAAATACACACTGAAAGATGAAGATGACCTGACTCCCAAAGAAAAACAAAATTTTAGCCTTGATGATTTTAAAGCAATGTATGTAGCCGGCGAAAATCTCCCCTGTGTGTTTATTTCAGCAAAAACCGGCGAAAATATGGATGAATTTAAAAATAACTTGTTTAAAATTGTCAAAGATTTGCACTTTGAACGCTATCCCTACAACAGAATTTAATTGCCTCACCAGTCTGACTACAATGAATATACGGATTTTAATGCTCCGTTTTTGTCATCTATCTAATTGTGTTTTTGTAATTTCTGTGTGGGCGTGCCCCCTCCGTAAACTACGGGGTCGGGCTATCCGCTTGTACCTGCCTGCCAGCGATGGCTGGAGAATCGGCAGGCAGGCGCTTCACCTCCTGCCGGCGGTTGCAGGGTACCGCTTCTATCCCTCACGCAAAATAAGAAGAATACCTAATTCTAAAATACCGGATTTTAGAAAAGGTATTGAATAATTTATTTTGTCTCTGCAAGAAACGCGGTTTTCTTGCAAGCACTAATTATACCGGAAATGCGTGTGAATCGTATTTTATATTATCCCATTCAACGTAATTTTTCTGATTGTCTTTGTATATTCCTGTCCAGTCATTCGCTGCCGGACTTGTGGCACTGCCATCGCCATTGGAATCCCCGCCATGGGCATCATCTTTGTATGAGGTATAAATCACTTCACCAGGATCAGCATAATTGTCTGACAAATTAGACGTTCCATTGTACAGATACATTTCAGCATTCGGTAGGAATTTAATGACCACGCCTGTCCCGAGGTTCAATTTACTCCCATTGTTTACCTGAAGATTGGACCATGTATAAACGAAAGCCACTTCGTTTTCATCCCAGGTTGTCACATCGTTGACAAATCCGGTGACAAAAATGCCCTGATGCGTGTTGTTCACAAAGGTATTAGATTCGTCAATACTGATGTCTGCATTGATGGATAACGGGATTTGATTGTTTTCAAACATAGTGTTGGTGATGGCAAAATCAGCAGATGCACCCCTGGCATCCACCGCACCATAAAAATAATTACCACTTACCATCCCGATGTTGTTTTTTATCGTACAATGGTCGATCGTGCCTGTAGAACCCGAAGGATATCGCAGTGTAACACCGTCGGCATTGCTGCCCCCATAATAAAATTCACACCATCTGAAATCTGCATTTTGCTCATTGACATCAATCATGCCCCAGTCTCCGGCACTTGCCGAACTGCTGCCATCATCGTTGGTGTCTCCTCCATGTGCATCATCAGCGTAAGCTGTAAAAACAATGGGGTTATCAGATTCGCCATTGGCAGTAATGCTGCCTCCATTGCCTATTGTCATATTGGCTCCCTCTTCTGTAAATTTAATGATGGTGCCGGGCATGATGGTAAGGCTGGCATCAACATAAAAATCATATTTTTTTATCACATAAATTGTATTTCCCGACCATGTTGTGGCAGAAGAAATGTTTTCCGTGATTTCCACAATTTCTGTTTCATCTGGTTCAGGGTCTTCACCACAGGATAAAAAAAACACAAGTGGTAAAATCAAACCAATGATTATTGCTGTTTTTTTCATATCACTATTATCACAAATAATGTGCCATATTAAATGTTGTTAATTTGTTATTTATACATATCCTCAAAATTTTACTTATTTTTGATGTAAAAAAAAAATCGTATGCAAAAACCGCATGAAATAGAAATCAGCCTGATTATTCCGGTTCACAATGAAGCATCCAACCTGCATGAGTGTTATAAAAAAAATGTAGATGTGCTTACACAATTTGGAGGCAATTATGAAATTATTTTTATCAATGATGGCAGCACAGATAATTCGCTGAAAATCATAAAATCCCTTTCAGAAAAAAATCCGGCCGTTAAATACATTAATTTGAGTCGCAACTTTGGTCAACAACTGGCCATTGCGGCCGGCCTTGAATATGCCAGAGGACAACGCGTGGCTATTATGGATGCTGACCTTCAGGATCCTCCGGAAGTGCTCATTGACATGTACAATAAACTGGACGACGGGTATGATGTGGTTTACGGAAAACGTAAACGACGCAAAGGCGAATCTGTGCTTAAGCGCCTGACAGCAAAAATGTTTTATCGCCTGCTGGTCCGGGTGACAAATGTGAATATTCCGGTAGATACAGGTGATTTTAGAATGATGACAAGACAAGTGGTCAATGAATTGAATAAAATGCCTGAGCGCAACCAATTTATCCGTGGACAAGTTGCATGGCTAGGTTTCAGGCAAACTGAAATTGTTTATGAACGGGCAGGACGCCACAAAGGACGCAGTGGGTATTCATATAAAAAAATGATCCGATTTGCCATGGACGGTTTGACTTCTTTTTCTGATTTTCCACTGCGCTTTGCTACTTGGCTGGGTTTTTTATTTAGCATTGTTAGTTTTGTGATGATTATCTGGGCTTTGTACCAGCGATTAGTAGCACATTCTTTTGTCCAGGGCTGGACATCACTTATAATTTCGGTTTTGTTGCTTGGAGGCATACAACTCATTACTATTGGTATAATTGGCGAATACATCAGCCGCATAGGAAGCAATGTACGCCGTCGTCCAAAATATATTATCAAAGATAAAAATGTGAATAAACCTCAAAAAGATGAACTTGCGAATAAGAAAAAATAAATGGCATCGTTTATTTTCTTATATCAGCATAGGTGGCTTGTTGGTTATTTTAATTTTGTTGATAATTATGCTTATTTGTTCCTGATAAAAATTTTTTTTTACATTTGACATACTATTGATAAGATATAATGGTATGTTTGAACCTGAAAAATACACTATTCTCCTGGTAGATGATGAACCGGACATTCTTGAATTTTTGTCCTACAACCTAAAATCCGAAGGCTATAGAGTGATAACCAGCAACAATGGCCTTGATGCTATCCAACAAGCAAAAAAAAATATCCCCGATCTCATCATTCTTGATATCATGATGCCTGAAATGGATGGTATTGAAACCTGCGAAAAACTGCGTAACATTGCCGGACTGGAACACGTACTTATCATGTTTTTAACAGCAAGGGGAGAAGATTATTCCGAGGTAGCAGGATTTGATGCCGGGGGTGATGATTACGTAACCAAGCCTATCAAACCTAAAATCATCAAAAAAAGGATCAAAGCCATTCTCAAACGTGTCAATAAAGAAGTAGAGTCGCTGAAAGAATACGGTATCCTTGAATATGACAACCTGGTTATAGATCCAAAACGCTTCCTCGTTATACGTAATAACGAAAAAATCATACTTCCCCGAAAAGAATTTAAACTGTTGCACCTGCTGGCAACCAAACCATCTCAGGTGTTTACTCGGGAAGAAATATACAATCGCATCTGGGGTGATGATATCATTGTGGGCGACAGAACTATTGATGTACACATCCGGCGGTTGCGGGAAAAAATCGGAAACGACCTGATAAAAACCATCAAAGGCGTGGGGTACAAATTTGAACCCTGATTAGTTAAAGTAGTGATCAAAAAATTTCTACATAACAACCTGCAAAGCAATTCCGCAAACAGTCTGGCATTTAAAACATCATTAATGCTGGCCGGTTTGATTATTGTCATATTTACCTGTGTGAAATTATGCTTCGATTTTCCACTAGCATGGACACTGTTATTCATTTTAATTCCCGTCTTTTTTTTATTGTCATTCTTTATACTCAGGTATGTTTTGTTTTACTTTATTTATCGTCACATCAGGCTCATTTACAAAACCATTCATTCTTTCAAAGAAGACGATCAGGCCAAAAAAGAAAAGTTCAACATCAACAAAGACCTGCTCAGGCAGGTGGATGACGATGTCACGCAATGGGCAGAAAACAGCCGTAAAGAAATACAGGAATGGAAACGTATGGCTCAGTACAGAAAGGAATTTGTTGGAAATGTGTCGCATGAATTGAAAACCCCGATTTTTAACATACAGGGATATAC
>JBNGDT010000018.1:0-14827 GCA_049975305.1 Bacteroidales bacterium
CTATTATGGTTGTCCTGTGTTTGCCACCCCTTACGGTTCCTTACCTGAACTTGTGGGACAGGATTATGGGTTTTTATCTGCTTCTTTAACTGAGCTGACAAAAGCCGCCTACCATGCAGGAAATTATGACGCAAAACAATGCCATGAATACGCGCGGGATACATTTAATGCAGCTCGCATGGCAGATAAATACCTGATGTATTTTGAAAAAGTGCTCAACGGTGAAAATATCAACAACGAAAAACCCCGGTTGCAGAAGAAGCAGGAACAGAAATACCTTGATTTTGAATGGGATTAAGTACATCCGGGATGATTTGATGTTTGTAAGCCGTATGGTTCAATCATTCTGATAATTAATGTCATTATTGTATCTTTGCTTCAAAGAGATAGTGAATGAAAATGTTGGCGTGTGGGGGGAAACAAGCTCCAACAGCATCGCCGGGCCAAGTTATGGAATTTATGGGGCCTCAACGGGAACGGGGAATGGTTTTGGAGGTTATTTCATTTCGCAAACTTATCCCGGGATTTTTGCTGAAACCAACAACCCAGTATCACAAGCAGCACAGTTTGCAGCAGCCGGTCAAAACCCCATCAATCCCGGAATGCTGTCTGTTGGAACGGACCAGTTTATGGTGAGTAACAATGCAAATTGTCAAAACGCCATCATGAACAACCTTGCCGGAGAACCTACCTTCGCACCCCAGACAAATGGGTATGGTTATCTTGGGACAAACAGCTATGCATGGTGGTATTTGTATTATATGAATGCGAGCCAGGTATCCCGCAGAGAATAAAACGTGATATCACCTACGTGGATGACCAGCTTAATACATACATAATGCAGGATATTGAACGCATGAAGCCTGCATTTTATAAGTTTAAGGTGGAAACCGATAATGGATCCTTATAATTCATCAAAATACCGGCCCAATATGCACATGGGAGTGATTTTGGATGAAACACCTGATTATATTCAGGACAACGCCTTTTCAGGTATTGATGTGTATGGATTGGCTACGCTTACGCTTGCAGGCGTCAAAATAAACCGGCAGAGCATTGAACATATAGAACAACAAATAAGAGAAATCCATGACTTTGGAACAGCCAAACTTAATGGCAATCAGATTCGCATAGATTTTAACAAAGATTTTACCGGAACCGAACCCATTGTCACTGTAACACCACACAGCCCCATCAAAGATTATTACATCAAAACCCAGTATGAAAATGGTTTTGTACTGGCTGTTGAAAATGCAAACCAATTCAAATTCAATTGGATAGCCATCGCTGAAAAAGTAACATCCGCAGAAAAAACGGATGTATCAATTGACCCACATTTGAAATCCCAGCTTGAAGTTGATGAGGTAACAAAAGAAAAATACGCAAGGAGTTGAATCACGATGGACCTCAAAAAACCATGGAACTAAAAGGCAGCGATGCAGGCAAATATAAAAGTAAACGCTATAAAGCTGAGTAACAATCACTGAAAAATAAGTTTTTGCCGTGGCGGGGAAACAAAAAACCCGACTGACCTTGTCAGTCGGGTTTTTTAGACTTGCGGAGAGAGAGGGATTCGAACCCCCGGAGCCCGTGAGAGCTCAATGGTTTTCAAGACCACCGCATTCAACCGCTCTGCCATCTCTCCTTTTTGCGTGGTGCAAATATATGATCATTTTACAAGTTTTGCAAATGCATGTTATGAATATAATCAGAATAAAGAAATCTTTGAAAACCATCATGCCTGCTTTGTAAATTGTTATATAAAAACACTTCAGGAATTAAATAGGTGCGTTAAATTTAAAACAAATTAATATACGGATTTAAGGTAATATCAAAATCAAAAAAATCGTCTTTTAATTTGGTCGGTATGCACGATAAACTATATTTACCCTTAGAAACTAAAAAGTAATTTTATTTTTTAACTTTAAAACCTAATATTATGAAATATTTATTTTTACTACCGCTTGCTTTAATTTTTGTAACACTATCATGTACTAAAGAAGATCAAGAAGTTCTTCAACAATCAAATAAAATCACCAATGCTAGTAAAGATACGCCTTTTATAACCTGCATTAAATCTTGCCAGTGCCCGGATTCTTCATGGAGTTCAAAGTGTGATGTTTGTGCATATCATGGATTTTGTAATACACCTACAGTTTGTGATTGCCGAAGGGAGGGTATAACAACTGATACAACGGAAGTGTTCAAAGAATTGAACTATTTAAATCAAAAAGAACTAAAATATGTGGTTGACGAATTGTATAAAGGCAAAATTAATAGAGAGTTAATAATTAATTATTATGATATTTTTATAGAGCTTTCAGAAAAAGGTTTCATGGCGAATCCAGATGAGTTAATAAATACAATGTCTGATTAAGCAGCCCCCTTGGTAATCATCAAGAACAGTATTATAAAGAGAAAGTAAAATCAATGAAACAATTAAGAAGTGTACATGTTTTTTATGTGTCCCTTATCATCTCCCTATTTGCATGTCAGCCTAGCACAGATTTATCCCCAGAGGTGATCCATACCCGGATAAACTTTAGTATGAAAAATGTTGGTTGTGGTGATGTATGGGGTTTTGTAAATAAAGAGGACAGCATATATCTATATCAAATTAAATATGACTATATAAAGTTTAAGTCTGTTGATAACAATAGTAATGAAGTGGTTTATGAATTTCCTGCTCAATACAACAACCCCTTTTCTTCCAGAATTGCAGATGTACTTCCAATAAGTAATGAAGAGCTTGTAATTTCAACCATTGATGATAGCTTAAATGTTTGTATTACTCGTTATAACTGCATCGAAAACGTGATAGACACAATATGCAATACAGGTATGCAGGATAAACTCTATTTCTCTGGAGCCAAAAATGGGGACATGCATAATGTTTATCACCAAAGCAGTAATTCAGTTTTTTTTACAGCAGTAGATTTTTCTGTCAGTGAAACAGAACAACAGGCATTAGACATGCGTTGTGTATATCGGTTAAATCTTACAACTGGGGAACACGCTTTTATTGATTTGAAATACCCTGAGAATTACCTGTCAAGAATTAAAATATCAATGACAAATGATTGCTTTTTTAATGAGTATAAAAGGGATTTAATTTGTGTATTCCCAATGGATGAAACTGTTTATAAGTACAATCCGGCCGATGAATCTGTAGAAAAGTTTGTGTTTGAGGAATTTGAGCATAACCCTATATTAAGTTCTGATTCAACAATTAAAACACTGGAAGAAGCAAAACAGCTTTATTTAGAAACCTTCCAGTATTATCGGGTTTTTTATGATGACTCAACAAAATGTTATTATCGCTTTTATGGAGATACAGCAACAACTCAACATCCCAATCAAAAGTCGGTTGGCTTTGCTTTATATGATGATAACAGGAAGTTTGTCAATAAGTTTTCAGTTAATGAAACTAACCTTAGAAACTCCCTGAACAGTGCAATTATGACAAAAAAAGGATTGTTGTATATAGAAGAGATAAACAAGGAAAATGATTTTATTGAGTTGGGGTATCTAAGGGTTAGGTGATAAGAAGCTTTTCTTTAAAGACTTTAACTGCAAAAATAAGACAGGCAGGCTGCTCATGTGGAAAATTAGAGAAAAATAAGACGATAAAACATAAAAACATCAAAATATCAGGTTGAAAATCCTTAAAAAGCACCCAGAATTCCTGATGTTATTAACAATTTGGGTAATTTATTAACAAAATCATTAAAATTTTGTCTTTAAATTTTGTTGTTATCCATAATAATCTATATTTGCATCTAAAATTTAATGAAAGTAACTTTTTTATTAACTTTATTTTTTAACTTTAAATCTAATATTATGAACAAAACAGAATTGATTGATGCTATTGCTAAAAAAGCAAATTTGACAAAAGCTGATTCAAAAAAAGCACTTGAAGCTTTTCTTGACACTACTAAACAAAGCCTGAAAAAAGGTGACCGTGTTGCCTTGATTGGATTTGGTTCTTTCTCAGTATCCAAAAGATCAGCCCGTAAAGGCAGAAATCCACAGAAACCAGATCAGGTAATTAACATTCCAGCTAAAAAAGTTGTGAAATTCTCCGCTGGAAGTGATTTGAAAAATGCTGTAAAATAATTCTTTTTTTTTTAAGGATTATACAAAATGAGCATGGTGTTTATCATGCTCATTTTTTTAGCCTGAAAACAGGATTGGAATGTGGAATGAATGAATACAGACGTAACCTGACAACATTTTTACTTCAGTTTGTTTACGAACGCCGATACGAGCGGATAACTGAAGTGTTGAATCGCCGGACACCTTATATTCATGTTGTACTTGAAGATATTTTCCAATCCCAAAATGCAAGTGCTGTGCTCCGGTCTTGCGATTGCTTTGGTGTACAGAATGTACATATCATTGAAAACTACAATACATTTAAAATCAACCCCGATGTAACCATGGGGGCTGAGAAATGGTTGACTTTACACCGTTATAATAAACACGAAAACAATACTTTAACCGCTTTGAAGTCATTACAGCAACAAGGATACCGAATTGTTGCTACAACACCACATACCAACGATGTAAGCCTTGAGGAATTCGATGTAAGCAAGGGAAAGTTTGCCCTTTGTTTTGGAGCTGAAAAACCCGGCGTGTCCCGGTATATTATTCAGCATGCCGATGAATGCCTGTATATCCCGATGGCAGGTTTTACTGAAAGTTTCAACATTTCTGTCTCAGCAGCTATTATCTTACATCACCTTAGTTTGAAATTACATCAATCTGATATTCAGTGGCAACTTGATCCGGAGAAATATGAAAGCCTGCTGCTTGAATGGATAATAAAAAGCCTGAAAAAACCGGAATTGCTCATCAAAGAATTTGAAAAACTCAATCCGCATTTAAAATAATCAAAGCTGCTTTATATAGGTTACTGCCTGTGTCAACATGAAGCAGGTAATGCCCGGATGGCAGGTTTACATCCACCTTGGTTTTATTTCCAAACAAATCTTGTTTAAACACAGCTTGTCCTGTGATACCGTAAATTGTCATTTTACCATTGGTAATGTTGTCAGGCAAGCGTAAGATGAAATTATTTCCGACCGGATTGGGAAAAATCTGCACATCAGAAAGGGTGGAGTGAGCCACATTTGATTCCTGTATATGTTGCTGATAAAATGATACTGCACTGTCTGCGGCGTGAATAATATCTAACATAGAGCTACCTGCTATAACTGCAAAACATACTGTTAAGGTATCTTCAGGTGGAATATCAAAGTTTCCGGCACTTACGATTTGTATAACATCACTGCCTTCGTTTTCTGTGCCTGCGCAGCATTTGTTGTTACTGAGGCTGTAAAATTTTTCGTCATCAGAAAAGCCATCGATTACATTCACAATATCTGCTTCACTTCGTTGATCAATAGCATATTGGTAGGTTTCATAATCCGATAACAGTTTAATCCCACAGAAAAACGCATTATCTCCCGTATGAAAGGTATATCCAAAATCTCTGATGCTGTCGTACACTGTCCGGTTACGTGTCGGTTTAATTATGTCCCAGTCAAAAAATAAACCTGCATACCAGTCATCAAGCGATGATAAATTGTGGTTGATCAAATCATATTTCAAAATGATATAATTATTACTGTTTTCAGGGGCAATGCTGATTTGTTTTATTTCCAGATTCACTGCATATTCTGTGTCTTCTGCAAAAAATACACTTTGAATGCTTTCTTTGCTGTCGGGATAATCCATATATTCCGGAAAATCATCATACGAAAACCGGTTCGCCTGCCGAATCCCATTGAACAGAATATTGGCACTTGTACCAAGCATAAGTCCGGCGTCATAAAAAAGGTCATGTGTGATATCATAATTGAATCCTTGTCCGTGCTTCCTGTACAGGTCGGTAAAACCCAGTCTGCCATTGGCAGGGATGCTAAGTTGCATATTAGCGTTGGTCAGTATTTTCCATGATGGCCTCACATAAAACTCAACATATTGGGTACGATGCCAGTCTCCGTCAGTCATTTCCAGGGTAAGCACAACATGCTCATCTATTGATGCCCCGGAAAGAATTTTCAGTTGAATGGGAGCGGAAAAAATGGAATATGTTGCTAAACTATCCAGTGTCCCTACATTGATGCTGGTTGTGATCAAATCAATATCCGTATTGTTGCAACTGATATACACCTGCAGGTTCTGTGCAGGGGCCAGGTAATTGTAAAAATCCCCGGCAATTTCAACCATCATACTGTTTTCATAATTGGTTTCCCGGTCATCAGAAATGACAATGTTGCGGAATTGCACACCCGGCTTAAAATCGTTGGTCAATGCCTTAAATGCATTTACCCTTCCGGTGCCGAGCAATCCGGCATATTCAGCATTATAAGGAATGGTATCAATGTTATCGGTGGTGTTTTTTAGCCTTTCAATGATTTGATTGGGTGACATGTAGGGGAAATGGGATTTCACAAGACCTGCCACACCGCTTACTACCGGGCTGGCAAAGGATGTTCCTGCATAGACCTTTTTATATGTTCCTCCGGTATTTGTAGTATACATCATGGTGCCCGGAGCGGATAAATCAACATGATAACCATAACATGAGCCGCCCGAAGTGCCGGTGTTTTCTGGTGTCCATTTTTCATCTTCCGATGTGGTGGCGGCTACTGAAAGCACATTGTTATAACTGGAAGGGTAAAAGTTCCGCATGTCGTTATCATTACCACATGCTGCAACCACCAACGCATTTTTATTGATAGCAGCATAATTGATCATGTCCTGTTCGTATTGGCTGTACTGGTGATTTCCCCATGAGCAGTTAATGATTGTAGCACCCTGGTTAGCTGCAAATACGATGCCTTCGTAGCCACGTACAATCAAGCTGTCACTGTCGCTTATTTTGATGGGTAGTATGCGGCAATTAAAACCTGTACCTGAAATGCCGAGTCCGTTATCTGTGTCCGCTGCTGCTATCCCGGATACAAATATGCCATGATCGTTGTAATCAGTCTGTGGGTTGTTGTCGTTATCCCCGATATCCCATCCGCGAAAATTGTCAACAAAACCGTCATTATCGTTATCAATACCATCCAACGGATCATCCCAATTGTATGCAATGTTGTAAACTAGGTCTTCATGGCCTGGTTCTATGCCGGTGTCTGTGATGGCGATTACTACATTGGTATCCCCGGTTTCCACATCATAAGCAGCGTATGCATCAATTATGTCCAGGTAATATTGTTCAGCTTGATTGAGAGGGTCATCTGGTACATACAACAAATTCTGTGTTTGTCTTATTTCGGCGTATTCTGTTGCAGATGATTTGTTGAGGATGTTTAACCAATAACCAGCTTGTTGAGCATCTTGTATGTTGCAATTGTAATACCGCGTAAGGTCAATCAGGGTTTGGCCATGTTGATTTTTTACCCGGGAGGGTTTGTGTGCATAAGGGTACAGGGGCTCAATCGAAATATTGTCTGTTTTGACAGTCATGGATACATCATTTAATAAATCCGTGACAGTGTATCCGTCATACAGTTTTATGATGATATCATTGCTGTGATATGCTGGTAGACTTTGAAGTTGCGCCGAAGCCAGAGATATTCCCAAAAACATGAATATGAACAGGATGAGTTTATACATACGGTGTTTATTATTCAATGCAAGATATAAATATTTTAATTACAAAAAAACATCTGTTTATCATCGTTGCACTGATGGTATGATAAGCAATTGTTATGTAAAAAAAACTGCCCGGAAAAGGCAGTTTTTTCATATATCGGCATTTTGTTTATTAGGGGTTTACTGTGCCTTCAATCCTGAGCCTTGTGGTTGATTGTTCAGGATCATTAGCTATGATAGTGATTGTCTTTTTTTGTTTACCGCTCCTGCCGCTTGGGTTAAATGTAACCTCGATGAAACTGCTTTCTCCCGGTTTAATGATGCTTTTTTCCGGTTGTGTAGCTGTACAACCACATGATGCTTTTACTTTTCGGATGATAAGGTCAGATTTTCCGGTGTTTTTAAAAGTAAACTTGGTGGAGACTTTTGAATCTTGTTTGATTTCTCCAAAGTCATGTTCGGTGTTTTCGAATTCAATTTTTGGCGCATTTGCCAGTTCTTCTTTTGTTAGATGTGAAAAATCTTCTTCAATGGTAGCGCTAATGGAAAGTCGGTTATTGTAATCCTTTTCACCGTTGAGTTTGAGGTAAACCCTGTCAATAATAAAACCATAATCATTTTTGGCTTTTGCGTTGTAGGTTACGATGATTTTTCCTTTTTCACCGTGTTTTTCACCTTCCTTTTTTCCCTGCAGGGTTTTTGGTTCAGCTTTTATTTCAATGTGATCAGGTACATTGGCAAAATCAACGGTAACCGGTTTGTCTGACATATTGACAATACCAATGGATTCTGTTTTGGTTTCGGTGTTTTTGATTTTGACAAATGCAATGTGGGAGGTTTCAAGCCGCAGTTCTCCAAACACTTTGGGGTAGAAATCTTCAATGGTTTTTTCCCGCGGCGTGACGTTCCCTGTAATCCTCAGCACACTGGTCTTGGGTGTTCCGTTGATGGTGACGGTTATGGATTTGTTGAATTTACCCGGACGGTTACTGGGATTATAAGTAGCTGTAACGTATCCCGATTCCCCCGGTTTTACAGGTTCCTTTGTCCAGTCAGGTGCTGTACAACCACACGATGAACGAACATTCGTAATAATCAGGTTTTCACCTCCTGTGTTTTTAAATGTAAATTTTGCCGTTTGCTTTCCTGCTTCCTCTTTAAAAGTGCCGAAATTGTGTGTTGTTTTATCCCACGAAATGCTGGCCTCTTTGGTTTGAGCACTGGCATTAAATCCAAATAAAACAATGAGAATTAAACTTAGAATGGTTCCTTTTTTCATAACATTATCATTTTTAATTTTGAAAACATTTCTACAATAATCAGACCAAAAGTAAACAAAATGGTTGCTTGATGTTCAAAAAAAACAAATATTTTGAATTTTTATTATTTCCGACCGAATATTAATCTGCAAAAAGTATTGATATCGTGCTATCGTGCTTCCGTGCTTCCGTTCAGTCGTGCTTTCGTCTAGTTTCTGCGGTGAAGAGCTACTTTTGTTGATACTCTCTCATATAACTCTTTCTAAATGTAAAGTTATCTTTTTTGTAGTTCCCGTGTTTTTTTCATGGGCGGGTACTGATTAGTTACACAAAACTTATTTGCATGCGTGCTTTTGGGGTCAAATCGTGTCCGGCAAACTTGTTTTTTTGAAACTTATAATAGCCTATGATGGCAATCATAGCAGCATTGTCAGTAGTGTATGAAAGTTGAGGGATGTGCAGCTGCCAATGCTTTTGTTTCGCCAATGTTATCAGTTGATGTTTCAAATAGCTGTTTGCTGAAGCTCCACCGGATACGGCAATGTTTTTTATGCCTGTCTGTGCAGCAGCCTGCTGAAGTTTCTCAGTCAGGATTTCAACAATAGTGTGTTGTAATGACGCACACAGGTTTGATTTTTCTTCTTCGATGAAGTGGTTATTATCCTTAATCTTATCACGCAGGAAATACAAAAAGGAGGTTTTTAGCCCGCTGAAACTAAAATCGAGCCCGGGAATACGTGGTTTTGCAAATTTGAATTTATATGGATTTCCTTGTTTTGCCAGCTTATCAATCAGCGGTCCGCCGGGATAATCCAGCCCCATGATTTTTGCTGATTTATCAAATGCCTCACCTGCTGCATCATCAATGGTTTTGCCAAGTATCGTGAAATCAAAATAGTCATTCACCAGGATGATTTGAGTATGCCCTCCCGATATTAACAGGTTTAAAAAGGGAAATGCGGGAACAGGCTGTGACCGGTTTATTTTATTTTTCAGGAAATGAGCAAAAATATGGCCATGAAGGTGATTGACTTCAATCATCGGAATGCCGGAAGCCAGACTCAGGCCTTTGGCAAAACTGCTGCCGACAAGCAGCGACCCGAGCAAACCCGGTCCACGGGTGTAAGCTATGGCTGAAATTTTATGCAATTTTTTTCCTGAAATTTTCAGAGCCTGATCCACTACGGGAACAATGTTTTGTTCGTGTGCCCTTGATGCCAACTCAGGAACAACACCACCATAGGCTTTATGTACATCCTGGCCGGCGGTAATGTTGCTCAATACAAAATTATCTTCCAGCACGGCAGCAGACGTGTCATCACATGAAGTTTCTATGCCAAGAATATATACAGACATAATGTAAAATTTTACAAATGTAAAGATTTGCATGTTTTTTGCACACAATGATAAAATATAATATGTCCGTTTTATTATTTTTGTTTCAAATATAAAGTAACTAGTCAGACACGTGCAATGTTAACCGTTTTAAACTGATAAAATATTGTGTGGTTGAAAAGAACATATCGTATTGTAATTGTATTGATTGCTGTTCTGTTGCGGTTTTTGCTTGTGACTGGTGTGCTGTTGCAGTCTGCGGATTTTCAATCTTACCTTTCAAGGAAAGCAATGTCTTTTTTTTCACAAAGGTATGAACTGGATGTCAGCATTGGCACAATGGATGTTAAATTGCCCAACCGGTTGAGACTGAAAGATATTTGCATTAAAGGTCAGGAGCAGGATACTATATTGTCTGCTGATGAAGTTATCGGGAGAATTTCAGCAATTAAGCTGCGAAAAAAACGCCTTTACCTCAAAGAAATCAGCATTGTTAATCCCAATATTAACGTTGAAAAAGACAGCACGGGAACGTTCAATTTTCAGTTTATCCTGGATAAGTTCAGCTCAGATAAAGAAAAAAAGGAGAAGACAGGTGAGCCATTCGATATTTTTTGTGATGAAATTAATCTCATACAAGCTGATGTAAAATATCAAGATGCACCATGGGAAACATCCCCGGGAACGTTCAATTCTTCTGATGTTCTGGTCAATGGATTTGATATCAGTATCTGTAATTTTCAAATGCATGGAGATACAACAGAACTGGAACTGGAGAACCTGGCTTTTCAGGAGAAATCAGGTGTGGGATTGAAAAAAATGTCAGGCGTAATTCTGTTATCGGATAGTTTATACCGTGTATCAGATTTATTTCTAAAATCCAATCATTCCATGTTGTATGCTTCGCTGATGGAAGTGGCTTTATCCGGAGAGGGATTCAAAGACCCATGGAATAACCTGAATCTTGATATTCAATTGGACTCCAGCTTGTTGTCTGTTGAGGATGCAGTGTATTTTATGCCTGATCTGAAAGGATTGGATCAGCAGGTGAGTTTGAGTGCCGATTTGAAAGGAACACTATCCAATTTGAAAATCAAAGATTTCAATTTTGCTTATGGAAATGATACCAGGCTGGAAACAGATTTGAGGCTGAACGGATTGCCTGATATGGCAAATTGCTTCGTTTTTGCTGAAGTTCACCAGTTATCCACATCCATCCGTGACGCTGAAACCATTTACTTACCTCCATTCAATAAACAACAAACATTTGAAGCTCCAGCTGCCTTGAAAAAAGTGGGAGCTGTAAACTTTGAAGGCACATTGGTAGGTATGTTCAATGACCTCGTGGCCAATGGTCTGTTTATGACCAATGCCGGAAATATAGCCACTGACATTGCGGTGCAGACAAATCAAACCACCGGGAAAATAGCCATCAGTGGAGATGTAAACGTGAAGAATGTTCAGATTGGCACCTTGCTTGATAAGGAGTGGCTGGGGGCAATTGATATGAAAGCAAATTTGAATGGCAGCATTGACAGTACAGGACAGTATAATTTTGCGCTCGGAAGTCAAATACACAAGGCGGACGTCATTAATTACCCTTACTCCAACATTGACATTGCCGGACGTGTTACCAATACCTCATTTAATGGTGAGTTGTCTATTGATGATCCCAATCTTTCCTTTGAATTCCTCGGGTGCTATAAAATGGAAAACAATGTGCCTGTTATGGATTTTCGTGCTGACTTATATGCAGATTTGTATGAATTGCATTTTGACACCATCCCCTCAAAAGCAGGGTTCTTAATGATTGCCAATTTCAAAGGCAATGGAATCAATACGGCCAATGGAAATTTACAGTTTGCAAACATGTATTTCAAGCGGGGTCAGGATTCTGTCAATATAAAAAATATTGATATCAATACCGGAAACTTGCTGGGAGAGCAGTTTGTGGACGTAAAAAGTGATTACTTCAACATTGAAGTTGAAGGCCAGTATGATATTCCTGATATGATCACGTCACTCTTAGGATTGATCTACAATTATTTACCGGTGTTGGCAAAAGAAGATAAAGACTGGTTGGCCATGAATCCAGGGGGCTTGTCTTTCAAAGCCAATTTTTATCAATTGTCAGATTTTACAAGATTTTTTATGCCTGAGCTCATCCTGGATGATTCCATTAAGCTAATTGGTAATATCAATGCAAATACAGATAAATATGAAATCAAGTGCTTAGCAGATGAGATACGGTTTGATACCATCAGCATCAATGATTTTCAAATGGATTTGCTTGCCGGAAAGGAATCGGTTGGTTTGAATGTGCAATTTTCAGAAATCAGGAACAAAGAGAATAAATTTTTACAGGGGGTTGATCTGTCAACCACCACCATGCATGATTCCGTCCAATTGATGCTGAGTTTTGATAACCATGAAAGTGTGCAATATGCAGGGAATTTAAAGATGACCCTTCTGTTGCAAAAATCCTTGTATGAGAATATTGCTTTGGACTTTCATGTGTATCCATCGGATTTTATCCTGAAAAATCAGGACTGGCAGTTAAATGAATGCCGGATTAATGTTGATTCAACGGAGATAACGGTTGATAATTTCAATTTTCACAACGACGAACAAAAAATACGATTTATAGGCGATGTGTCAAACGACCCGGATAAAGATTTGCGCTATTACATTGAAAACCTGGATATAGCGATAATAAATCCGCTGCTTGAAAATTCAGGATTTCAATTGAAAGGAAAACTTAACAGCAACGGACGCCTCGCTGATGTATATAATAAACTGGATTTCAGGGCTTTCCTTGAACTTAAAAACTTGTATATCAACAACGAAGAGTTTGGACGGTTGCAGGTCAACAGCAATTATGACCATCTATCCAATGCAATTAAACTGGACGGTATTAGCCGCTATCTTTCGTTCAGGGGCATGCTTAACCCCACGACAGATACAATTAATTTAACCCTCAATATCAATAATTTTGGCCTTTCCGTGTTGGAACCTTATTTAGTGGATGCCGGACTGTTGAAATTGAGTGGTAAACTTGACGGAAGCATCAATGTGTGTGGCAAATTGTCAGACCCTGATGTCAGGGGAGCTTTGGATTTTGACAGAGCAGGATTGACTTACGATTTTCTTATGGCACGCTTTAACCTTAGTGATTCCATTTTTGTATATAAAGACTCGCTGGTTTTAGAGAACTTCTTTATCACTGATGAAAAAGGAAATCCCGGTGTGCTGAAAGGAAAATTTACACATGAGAATTTTAAAAACATTAAGTATGATTTTGATATAAACCTGGATAATTACCATATCATGAATACTACAGAAGCCGATAACCCGGCTTATTATGGTTCTGCTTTTGCTTCTGCAAAGGCTAATATCCATGGAAATACAGAAGATATTGTCATTGATGTATCGGAAGCTAAAACCGAAAAAAACACGGTATTTGTGTTGCCAATGACCAATTCGTACGAAGCAGATGACAACCCTTATATTACTTTCATTACGGATTCTGTCAGCCAGGAAGACATTATAGACCTTGTGCCTAAAAGCAGTTTTGATGTTATCTTCCTTTTGAATCTTGATGTAACACCTGAAGCAGAAGCGCGCCTTGTTTTTGACCCCAAAGTGGGAGATATGATACGGGCAAACGGTGAGGGAAACCTGAATATTGAAGTGTATCCTGATAGGGATTTTTCCATGAAAGGAGAATTCGAAGTCAAAGGTGGTGATTACCTGTTTACGTTGCAGAATATGATAAACAAACGTTTTGTGTTGCAGGAAGGAGGTGTAATTTCATGGGATGGCGACCCGCTGGAAGGAAAACTTGACATCAAAGCGGTATATAAACTCAAAGCTCCCTTGTATGATTTGATGGTCGGTGTGGATACCAGCGATATTTACAAAAGACGGACCGAAGTTAATTGTGTGCTCGCACTGTCAGGGATACTTAACAACCCGGATATCAGGTTTGATATTGAAGTCCCTAACGCTGATGAAAAAGCCAAAACCCGCCTGGCGAGTCTCACAGGAGATGAAATTAACAAACAAGTACTGACTTTGCTTGTGCTGAACCGTTTTTATACACCTGATGATATGCAGATGGCTGGCTCTGATTCTCGTGGAGCCAACATTGCCGGTGTAACCTCGTTTGAAATGTTGTCAAATCAAATCAGCAACTGGCTGTCGCAAATTTCAGATGATTTTGATGTGGGAGTAAATTACAGCCCGGGCGACGAAATAACAAGCCAGGAGCTAGAAGTTGCCCTGTCAACACAGTTGCTAAACGACAGGGTGCTTATCAATGGGAATGTGGGTGTGGGTGAACATCAAAATACTACCAGTAATATCGTTGGGGATGTGGAAGTGCAGCTGAAAGTCAATAAATCAGGCAACCTGCGTGTCAAAGGATTTACCCGTGCCAACACGCAATCACAGATGCAATACGATTATGGCCCCTATACACAGGGCCTAGGCCTTTTTTATACGGAATCTTTTTCAACAGTCAGAAGTTTGCTGAACCGGTATTGGAAAAGCATTATCCCCAAAAAAGAAGAAGAAAAACCGGACAAAAGCAATTAACACACTTGTCTATACACTCTCATTTC
>JBNGDT010000018.1:14837-20483 GCA_049975305.1 Bacteroidales bacterium
CTCATTTCCCTTTCCTCAGCCTGAAAAGCCTGCGCATTGATCTTTCCTGGCAGGTCGTCCATTATACGGAGGGTTGCAGCATAATTGACATGACACTAGGCGAAAATATTGACCCGAACACGCCGGTAAAATAAATTGTCAAAATTTATTTTACCGGCTAAGCTAACATTGCCAATTTATTTGTATTTTAGCTAAACATTTCCACTATATTTGCAGTAGAACCAAACTATAAAAAAATGAAAACAAATTGGATTTTTCTGTCCTTTATTATTTCAATACTTTTCATTGGATTTTTGAGTTGTGATTTAAAGGATGAAATTAGCTATCCAATAATATACAAAGGCAAGTTTTTGAGCTTAATTAGTGAAAATAATGACCTTTTTGTTCAATATGAAAACTTGAAAGACAGTGTGTATGAATACTTTATTTTGCAATATGATGAAAATGATTTTCCTAAAACAGGAGAAATATCAGAACTTTGGCTATACAAAGATGGTTTTTATGTGAATGCTGAATCAACATGGTATTTTTATGGCCTTAAAGAAGTTGAGGAATTACATAAATTATTTGTTGATAGTGTGGAAAATGAAAATGTTACCCACGGATTTGGAGTAGGACATAATATTTCAGAATTGGATGACAGTAAAACAATTAGGAGTATGCAGAGGTTCATCAATAATTATTATAAACATCATAAATGCGAGTCAGGTGGAGAAGGAGCTACCCAATGTGGAATTAGTAATCCAAACTATTCATGTAGTGTCTCTTGTAGCAATGGTTATTATGCATGTTGCTACATTAGTTAAGGTACCCCATATTGTCAATGCAGACAATAGTTTTAAGACTAATCAAATTAATTTTTAAGCAGTCATTAATCAGCATGACTATCAAATAACAGGTAATATTGGCTGTTAGGCATATAAGCAGGTAGCTGGCAGCCGCAGACCCTAGTGAAAGTAATAACATCTTATTCACATTGCAATTAATTGCCTGTTAATGTAAAAGTTAGGTTTAATACTTTTTGTTTTATTATTGATAATCAGTTGTGATAAATCAAGGACTTCTGATTATTTTGAGGATTTAGCGAAATATCATAATATAGTGTACTTGATGACGTTGGAAGAAATGGATATATAAGTAAGATGTGCAGGGAAGAAAGATTTATATTAGCTGAAGAGTACACTAAAAGCGGGAATAAGTGGGAAGAAATTAAGAAACAGGGCATGAATCATAATACAAATCATCCAGGGCAAACGCAAGAAATAAATATAGTATTTTTGTCCATTAAGCCGAAAATTCAATAGCAAAGCGAATTTGTTTTGCAGGTAAGTGAATGTTTCGATCCCCGGCTCTCATAAGCTCACAATCACTCCGTTACACAATCTTACCAAGCACTCCTCTCAGATTTAATATCCCCAGCGCATGTAAGCAGCTCCCCATGCAAAACCAGCACCGAAGGTAGCGATGATCATTTTATCGCCTTTTTTGATTTTGTCTTCCCATTCCAGCAATAACAATGGTATGGTAGCAGAGGTTGTATTGCCGTATTTGTGAATGTTTATCATAACAATATCTTTGCTGATGCCCATACGTTTTGCTGTTGCTTCAATGATACGCATGTTTGCCTGATGAGGCACAAACCAATCCAGTTCATCGGTAGCGATGTTGTGTTTTTTCATCATTTCTACCGACACATCAGCCATTTTGGAAACGGCTGCTTTAAATACGGCTTGTCCTTCCTGATAAATAAAATGTTCACGGTTAAGTACGGTCTGAAAACTGGCTGGTTTTTGTGATCCGCCGGCTACCTGGTGCAAGTGTTTGCGTCCTGAGCCATCTACCTGCATGATGGCATCCATCAGACCATAATTCTTATCTTCGGCAGATTCAAGCAAAACGGCACCAGCACCATCACCAAAAATAGGACATGTAGCACGATCGGTGTAATCTGTGATGGATGACATTTTATCGGCACCAACTACCATCACTTTTTTATGCGTTCCTGATTCAACATATTTCGATGCTGTAACCAATGCATATAAAAAACTGGAACATCCTGCATTCAAATCAAATCCAAAAGCGTTTTTAATGCCTGTTTTATCAGAAATAATGTTCGCAGTAGCAGGAAATTGCATGTCCGGTGTTACGGTACCACAGATCAGCATATCAATTTCGGAAGGATCGGTATTGGTTTTTTCGAGCAGTTGTTTTACCGCTCTTTCACCCATATAGGAAGTGCCTTCGTTTTCTATTTTCAAAATATGGCGCTCTTTAATCCCTATGCGTGTATTAATCCATTCATCAGAAGTTTCTACTTTCTGAGCCAGCTCCTGGTTGGTCATCACATAATCAGGTACATATCCCCCAACACCTGTAATGACAGCATTGTATTTTTTTTCAGTCATAATCATAGAAAGCTTTAATATGTGAAGATAATTTTCCTTTTATTATCTGTTTTGTTGTCAGGATCATGTTGGCAATGCTTTTTACATTGCTGATACCATGTCCGATAACTACATTTCCATTAACACCAAGTATGGGTGTACCACCATAATTTTCAAAATTCAGGCGATTAAAATAGTCGTCATCAATGCCGCGTTTTTTAATCAACTTATAAAATGCTTCTGTTTGTTTGAGTACGATATTCCCTGTAAACCCATCTGTTACAACAACATCTACTAAATCATAGTCAAAAATCTGATTGCCTTCAATGTTCCCGATGAAATTAAAATCGGGGCTATCAAGCATAAGTTCATAAACTGATTTACTCACGAGGTTGCCTTTCCCCGGTTCTTTCCCGATGTTGAGCAAACCGACTTTGGGATTTTCAACATGGTTTATATGTTGGAAATACAGGCTTCCCAACTGGCCGTACTGATATAAGACATCCGGCTTGCTGTCGGGATTGAGCCCTACATCCAGGATAAGATTGCTTTTCCCGTTAAGGGTAGGATAACATGCTGCAATGGCTGGTCTTAGAACGCCGGGTATAGGTCTGATATACTGCATGGTACCGATAAACATGGCTCCTGTATTGCCTGCACTGGCAAAACCATCAATTTCACCTTCTGCCAGGTATCTAAATCCCACCACCATGCTGGCTTTAACTTTTTTTTCGAAAACCCTTGAGGGATAATCCTGCATTTGAATAAACTCAGGGGCATGAACGATAGAAAATTCGTTAGGATCAGCCCCTTCTTTATGCAATAATTCACGAATAGTATCCTCGGGACCAAACAGAATCAGTTGATCATCAGTTTCAAGGTGTTGGCTGGCAAGTATTGATCCTTTGACACACACATCAGGAGCAAAATCACCACCCATTATGTCAATTCCAATCCGCATACAGTCCACTAACCTACTTCTACTTCTTTGTCAATTACCAGTTGGCCCCGGTAGTGTCCACATTCATGACAAACATGATGTGACCTGATGGTAGCACCACAGTTTTGACAAGTTGACATCGTTGGAGCTTTTGCTTTATAATGCGTTCTGCGCTTGTCCCTTCTGGTTTTCGATTGTTTTCGTTTAGGATGTGCCATTTTTACTTTTGTTTTTATTTAATAATTCGATTAATTCTTCTTTCCATGCTTCATTGCCGGGTGTTTCTGTTTCATACATCTTCACTTCCGTTCCGCCGTACACAGTCCCGTCTTCGCCGTTTGGCGCAGGTTCAGATTCACCGTCAATGTATTTGGTGACTTCGGGATTGCATGTTGAATTCCCGTTTTCATCCACTGGATGCACCCGTTTAAGGGGCAAACTCAATACGATCATTTCATAAATAAAATAAGCCATATCAATGGATTGGCTATCCTTGTCAAGGGTGACATAATCTGTATTGAGATTAAAATTTGTTTCTTCTGCCAGGCGCACAAATATGTTCTGATCAAGATCAAAGTAATGCGTAAAATATTCCAGACAACGGTCACATTGTATTTCTGCCTGCCCTGCGGCATGAATGCTGAATTTTAGCCGGTTTATTTGTTTATCAAGCATAACATCAACATTCAGATCAGGCTTGTACAATTCATCGTTTTCAAACCTGTCAAACAAGTCTTTTCCTACCTGAAAATGGAATGAATGTTGCCCATTTTCAAGGGATGCAAAGGTTACTTGATATGTCTGATCATGTTTACTCATACCGATAAAAAAATTGACTGCAAACATAATAAAATCATTTCATTTATGTAAAAATATATTGGGAAAATTATGGAATTCATACCATCAATAGTTAACAATTGTTTCTGTGGTAAGAAAGTACAGGGAAATACAAATTTCAAATTGTATTGTGTGTTTTACTCAGAAACCATAAAATCAGTACTTATTGCTTTTCGTTTAAAACAATTCGTATGATAGTGCCGTTTTTGGGGTCTGAGTGTTTAACAAAGATTTTTCCTTTATGATAACCTTCAATAATCCGTTTTGACAGTGACAATCCAAGCCCCCATCCGCGGTCTTTTGTTGTGTATCCGGGGTTGAAAATAGTTTTTTGCCTGGATTTGGGTATGCTTTTCCCCTGGTCGGAAACATCAATATATACCTGGTTATCGGAAGCAGATACATTGATTTCAAGATTACCTTCTCCGCCCATAGCGTCAATGGCATTTTTGCACAGGTTTTCAATCACCCATTCAAACAGATTTTTATTGATTTTAACTACCAGATTAGGATCAGTAGCAAAGTTGATATTAAAACTTATCTTTTTTGACGACCGGCTTTGAAGGTATGCAACCGATTCTTGCACTGACTCTTTAAGATTGACAGGCGACAATGATGGTTGTGATCCGATTTTTGAAAACCGTTCGGCTACTTTTTCCAGCCGGTACACATCCTTCTCTACTTCTTTCAATGTGGGATTATCCGGGTTTTCCAGTTTCAACACTTCCACCCAGCCCATCAATGAACTGATGGGAGTGCCGAGTTGATGTGCGGTTTCACGTGACATGCCCAGCCACACATGGTTTTGTTCCGATTTGCGGGATACGCTGAATGCAAAATAGGAAACAATGATGAACAAGGTAATGATGGCAAGTTGCACAAAGGGATAATAATACAATTGCGTCAACAGCGTAGAATCTTTGTAATAGATGAAATTTTTCTTTCCGTTCAACAGCTCTATGACAATGGGTTCCTGCTTACGTTTCATTTCTTCCAGGATGTTTTTCCTGATACGGGGATTGGCCATTTTTAAAGAATCCAGGTTACGGTAAGAAATGATGCTGTCATTTTCATCCACAAGCATCACCGGGATGGTCTTGTTGCTGAGCAATACCTGAAAAATAAACGAAATGTCCTGGTTGGGGTTGGCTTTTTGGATTTCTTTGTTTGCTTGTGCCCATAGTTCAACCCGTTTTCGCTCCTCCTGCGAAAGTTTTTCCATCAGGTTGTTGGTGTAAAAAAGCGAGCCCGCACCGATGAGTACCGCAACGAAAAACAACAAAAGTTTCCAGCGTTTTTTCCTATTGTAAATGTTCTTTGCCATTTATTATCAACGTAAATTTATACAAATTATTTGGTGCGCATCAAAGCATGTTTTTTTCACCTAAAAATTTGTGTATAAATGTTAATGTTGTTGTAAAGATACGTATTTGTTTAGTTTCACCACGTTGTTGTGTTTAAAGGTTTAGCTTTCCCGCCCTCGAG
>JBNGDT010000019.1:0-20281 GCA_049975305.1 Bacteroidales bacterium
CAAGTTATTAACAATCAACAAAATATATTAACAGAGGTTTTTAGAGATGCCCATATGTTTATTCATAAAAACGTATTTATTCCTGAATTACATTCTGGCTGTGAGCCAACAAAAGCCAGATACTACATACAGACTACCCTGTTTAGCTGTTAAATTTACACAAAATATCACGGAAACAAGCATAAAACATAAATCAAAAAATACCTGTCATCTAAAAAAAATCATGCTATTTTTGTGGCCTGATAACAAAAACAAATTTTATTCATGACAATTCCGAGCAAATACAGCCCCGGCAAAACAGAATCTAAATGGTACAATCAATGGATGAACAAAGGCTTTTTTCATTCAGAACCCGACAACAGGGAACCTTACGTCAATGTCATACCACCCCCGAATGTTACCGGTGTACTCCACATGGGACACATGCTCAACAACACCATACAGGACATACTGGTACGGCGGGCGCGTATGCTCGGAAAAAACACCCTATGGGTACCGGGCACCGACCATGCATCCATCGCCACCGAAGCTAAGGTTGTAAACAAACTCCGCGAAGAAGGCATCAACAAAAGCGATATTTCCCGCGATGAATTTATGAAACATGCCTGGCAATGGAAAGAAAAGCACGGGGGTATTATCCTCGAACAACTTAAAAAGCTGGGTGCCAGTTGTGACTGGGATCGTACCGCTTTTACCATGGATGAGCCACGCTCCGAATCTGTCATCAAAGTGTTTATTGACCTATACAAAAAAGGCCTCATCTATCGTGGTGTACGTATGATTAATTGGGACCCCCAGGCAAAAACTGCCGTATCTGACGAAGAAGTCGTTTACACTGAAGAAAAATCCAAACTGTATTACGTTCGTTACCAGGTCGAAGACTCGCCTGACCAATTTGTCACCATTGCCACAACACGCCCTGAAACCATCCTTGGTGATACCGCTGTGTGTATCAACCCCAATGACAACCGATTTACCCATCTCAAAGGCAAAGGCGTCGTTGTTCCATTGGTAAACCGCATTGTGCCTGTCATTGAAGATGAATATGTGGACATGGAATTTGGTACCGGGTGCCTGAAAATCACACCTGCCCACGATGTCAACGACTATGAAATCGGCGTTAAACACAATCTTGATTCCATTGATATCTTTAACAATGATGGCACACTTAACGAAAAGGCTGAGCTTTTTGTCGGCACAGACCGGTTTGAAGCACGTGAATTAACCGCCAAAGAACTTGAAAAATGCGGGGCTTTGATAAAAACAGAAGATTACATCAACAAAATCGGCCGCAGCGAACGTACAAATTCAGTCATCGAACCCAAATTGTCAATGCAATGGTTTGTGGAAATGAAAAAACTGGTAAAACCTGCATTGGACGCCGTGATGAATGATGAAATAAAACTCCATCCGCCCAAATTTAAAAATACATACCGACATTGGATGGAAAACGTCCGCGACTGGTGCATTTCCCGCCAGCTATGGTGGGGACATCGCATCCCGGCATGGTACCTGCCCGGCAACAAGGATTATGTGGTTGCCGAAACCGCTGAAGAAGCGCTGAAACTGGCCCGGGAGAAAACAAATGATGCAAAGCTCACCATCAATGACCTCAGGCAGGACGAAGATGTCCTGGACACATGGTTCAGTTCATGGTTGTGGCCAATATCTGTATTTGATGGTATCCGTTACCCGGAAAATGAGGATTTTAAATATTATTACCCCACAAACGACCTGGTTACTGCTCCGGAAATTCTGTTCTTCTGGGTAGCCAGGATGATTATGGCGGGGTATGAATATGCCGGTGAAAAACCCTTTGCCAATGTGTATCTGCATGGCATCGTTCGTGATACCCATCGCAGAAAAATGTCGAAATCACTCGGCAACAGCCCCGATCCCATTAAACTGATGGATAAATATGGAGCAGATGGGGTACGCATGGGTATGCTGCTTTGCTCCCCAGCAGGCGGTGATTTGCTATACAATGACAACCTCCCCGAACAAGGCCGTAATTTTGCCAACAAAATATGGAACGCATTCCGCCTCGTAAAATCATGGGATGCTGACAAAAAAATACAACAACCGCGTGCTGCCGCCGAAGCCATTACGTGGTTCAATCACAAACTCAATGACGGCATCATTCAACTTAACAAACAATTTGATGAATTCAGACTTTCCGAAGCCCTGATGACCATTTATTGCCTCTTCCGTGATGATTTCTGCTCATGGTATCTTGAGATCATCAAACCGGGTTATCAGGAAGCCATTGACAAGCATACCCTCCAATCTACCATTGGTTATTTTGAAACCCTGCTGAAACTGCTGCATCCCTTTATGCCATTTATCACCGAAGAAATATGGCATCTGATAGACAATCGCGATGAAAACGATTACCTCATCATTGCAAACTGGCCAGATGCCGGCGATGCTGACGAAAAACTGCTCATGGATTTTGAATTAACCAAAGAAGTGGTAAGCAACATCCGTACCATTCGCAAAGAAAAAAACATCCCCATGAAAGATGCGCTTGAGCTCAATTTAATCCAGCATCAAAAAACATACAACCCCCAATTTGAACCGGTCATAACAAAATTATGCAAGCTTTCATCATTCAGGCACGTGGACAGCAAGATTGAAGGAGCTGCCGGTTTTATTGTAAACACAAACGAATATTATCTGCCCGTAGGCGAACATGTCAATACCGAAGAAGAAATAAAAAAGCTCGAAAAAGACCTTAATTACAACAAAGGTTTTCTTAAAACGGTGATGAAAAAACTCAGCAACAAACACTTTGTCAACAACGCTCCCGTGCATGTGGTGGAAAAGGAAAAGCAAAAAAAGGCCGATGCCGAAGAAAACATCAGGCTTATTGAAGAACAACTTAAAAACCTGAAAAAACAGGCATTACCTTAGACAAAACTCAAATTAATGTTGTCAGTTATTTTAGTTATTTTTTTGTCCATGCCTCCCAATGTACCATTTTATCATCATAGCGATATTCCGGAGATAACTGTTCTGCGGGAACACCAATTGGAAAAACTGCAAATGGTTCGAGGTGATCAGGAATGTTTAGGGTTTCTTTAATGCCTTTGATTCGGGGCTGAACACTCCATATGGCTATCCACACGGTGCCAAGTCCGAGTTCATGCGCTGCGAGGTATATATTCTGTGCTGCACACGAACAATCCTGCGGATAAAAGCCGGGAAAGCCTTCTTTGGATTTATCACCCAAAATGGCGATAGCTACCTGTGCCTGCCTGAACATATCATTGCCTTCGTCAATTTTATCAGACAGAGTATTGAGTTTTTCTTTATCCCTGACCACAACAAATTCCCATGGACGTCCGTCGCCGGCACTGGGGGCATTCATGGCAGCTTCCAGTATCTTTTTTATTTGGGTATCGGTAACAGGTATATCCTTGAATTGGTGGATACTACGGCGTGTCATTATTGCTTCTAAAGTGTTCATAACGTAATCTCTATTTTGGAGCAAAGATGCAAAAATATGAGGATAAAGGCAAAAACATGTACCAGGTTTTATTTGCAGATTCCATATTTTGGGTACTTTGTTGGGGTGGTGATATTTTTTATTCATAAAAACATGATAATTAAATTCATCCTTTTTATTATTTTTTTATATTTGTATCCAAAAGGAAAATTTGGTTATTCAATTTTACTATGATAGAAATCAAAAATATGATGAAAAATAAACGATTACTCCCATTTTTAGCACTGATTTTGTTTCCACTGGTGCTATCTGCACAAACAACAGACAAATTGAACCTTGTTGACTCAAGGGTTTTAAACGCTTATTCTGTACAGGAAATTCAAAGCATGCCTGAGTACAAAATCTACCAGGTCAATTACCTTTATGCGGATTCATACCGCATCCCGCTTACCATGAAAAACAAAATTGACCCCATGGACATTGATATTTCTAAATACGGGGCTTTCAGGCACGATTCAAAAGAACAAAAAGTTTATATCAATCCTGAAAAAACAACAGGCCCTTACATCATTCTGAAATCAAAAGCAGAAGTGCGGGAACAATTAGCCATCATTAAAGAACAACATCAAAAATAAAACATCATGAAAACAAAAATGAATTTACAGGCTATATTTATTGTCCTTTGTTTATTCCCTGTATTGACATTTGCCCAAACCTATAACCTGAATGCTACTACAAATGGTCAACTTATTAATACATGCCAGGCCACATTGTTTGATGAAGGTGGTCCTACAGGCAATTATGCAAACAATTCCGATTATGAGATCACATTTGCCTCAACCAACAATTCGTGCATCAGAGCCGTTATCAAATCTTATGAATTCGAACACGAATATGATTATCTCATTTTTTACGATGGTCCTTCAAGTGCTGCAGGCACATACCTTGATTCGGTTACTACATTCCCGCAAAGCACTGTAGACGAGCGTGGAAATGCATACTATGCCCAATCCGGGTACATTACAATCAGAATAACTTCAGATGGTGCTGTAAACAAAGCCGGTTTTGAAGTTAGTATTGATTGCCCCGGACAATGCTTGCCACCTTCTACGGCCAACACACTGCCCGCCGGCGATTCCTGTAACATCAATACACCTATATGCGACCTGAACGGGTATCGTGGCAATACGTCTGATGCCTATTCAACGGATCACGAATATATTGATTTTTACAACGATGGCATCTTTTGTGGCGGGATTAACAACAACTCATGGTTGTCTTTTATGGCAGATTCTACCGATGTGGTGCTGGATGTGTGGGTAAGAAACTGCCAGGGTAGTGCCAATCCAGGGAATCCCATCGAAGGCATTCAACTGATGATTTTTGATACAGACTGCAGCACGTTTACACCCGTCTCAAACTGTTGGAGTCCCGCAAAACAAATAAACGGTCAGATTACAGCTTCCGGACTTACACCCGGAAACAATTACCTTATTATGGTTGACGGATATGCTGAAGATATATGTGAATACATTTTTGCCGCCAGTTCAGGGGCTGTTGTGGCTGACGCCGGATATGATAAATACATTTGTGAAGGCGAATCTGTCGATCTTACTGCTTCTGGCAGTTCTACAGTTACTTGGTCAGCCAGCCCTGAGGATCCCGGATTATTCGGACAGGAAAACAATGAGACAATTACAGTATCACCCGGCGAAACAACCACCTACACAGCTACAGTAACCGGTTTAAACCCCGATTGTCCGGGCACTGCTGATGTTACTGTGTTCGTTAATTCTGCTTCCGCTTCATTTTCCGGCTTAGATGAAGAATATTGCGAAGACGATGCCACACCCGTCACATTAAACGGAAATTACGCTACAGGCAGTTTTTCCGGAAATGGTGTTGTTGGGGTGCAGTTTACACCGGCCGATGCAGGCAGTGGCACACATGCCATCACCTATGCATACGATTATTCTGTCATCACGACTTTCCATGATGATTTTGATCCGGTACCTGGAACAGGATGGTCGCACGGAGCTAGCTATGGAAGTGATTCATGGGCAGTGGGAACACCACAGGGTGGAGACGGAGAAAATACCAATACCACATCCAATCCCGACCCAACCACCGATCACACATCAACCAACCTTGATAATCAGGTGTATGGACAGGGCCTCGATTACGGACAGGCTGACGGCGTTGGTGGCTATTATGACAATTCGTATGAATGGCTGCTTTCACCTGAAATTGATTGTTCCGGATTGATTAACACTCAACTCAGCTTCTGGCGGTATGCCAATTTTGAAGATACGTACGATGAAGCCTATGTGGAAATCAGCAACGATTTATCCACATGGTATGACCTGCCACATCCGGAATACCCACAGGATGATCATTGGACACAGGTAATATTCGACATATCAGACTATGCCGATGGTGAAACCATACACATTAGATGGACTTCAATTTCTGATGGATTGCAAACCTATTCAGGATGGAACATTGATGATGTTACCGTTACAGGCATTGTAGCCGGTGGATCGTGCACAAGCACGGATGTACAATATACCACAGTAAAGGAACTTCCTGAGGTTAATGCCGGTACCGATATGGATATCTGTGAAGGCGAAGAAGCAGCACTCAGTGGAAGCGTTTCAGGAGATATTAATACAGGTTCATGGGCAACAGATGGATCAGGTGATTTTACCAATCCCACTGATCTGAATGCTTCCTACATTCCATCTCAACAGGATATTGATAATGGAACGGTAACACTCACTTTGACATCAGATAACCCGGCGGGCCCATGCGGCACAACAAGCGATCAGGTATCAATCAATATTTTGCCTCTGGATGATCCGTATTTCAGTTATGAATCCGGAACGTTCTGCGCAACTGGCCCAAACGTTTCGCCTACTGAAATTACCACGCCCGGCGGGACTTTTTCTGCTGACCCTGCCGGATTGGATATCAACAGCTCAACAGGCGAAATTGACCTTGGTGCAAGCACACCGGAAGTAACCTATACCATAACCTACACAACAAACGGAACTTGCCCGTCCAGTAGTACATTTGAGCTTACCGTGACCAGTGGTTTTGATGCGGAATTTTATTACAATGATCCTTATTGTCAGACAGATGACAATCCGCTTCCCCAGCACACTACCGGATCTAATGGCACTTACACAGCATCACCGGCAGGACTGGTGTTTGTCAATCAAAATACAGGGGAAATCGATCTTCAAAATTCAGATCCCGGCACATATTCCATTACCAATACCATCCCGGCGTCAGGTGGTTGTGGAGAAGCCACACACACCGAAAATGGCATTACCATTTACGAAGCACCTGTTGTGAATTGCAGTGATGACCTGGAAACATGTTTTGGTGAATCTGTAACACTCAACGGCACATCCGGTGGGTCAACAACAAGTGTAAACTGGTCAACCAACGGGACAGGGACACTTGAAAATGCGAACCTGCTGAACGCCGTTTACACACCATCTGAAGATGACATTGACAATTCCCCCATAAAATTCTATCTGACCAGCAATGATCCGTCAGGACCTTGTGACCCTGCAAGTGACAGCTTTTGGCTATACGTATATCCATTGCCTCAAATTGATATTACCACCGACAGCAGTTATTGTAATCAACCAAATGGTGAAATTACCATTTATGCAAGTGGAAATAATCCTTTTGATTATGCATGGGATCACACAACGGAAAATCAGGCTACAGCAGACAGCCTCACTCCGGGACAGTATAGTTTCACAGTGACCGATGTCAACGGCTGCAGTGTAGAGTCTTCTGCAACTGTTTTCAATGTGGAACCGGGAAGCTTATTTGTTACAGGCATTAACCCTTTGTGCTATAATGATTCCACAGGTATCCTTATTACCGAAACAGAAGGAACCATACAACCTTATGAATACATTTACTCCACCGGCAATACCATCACAAGCGATGAAAACATTGATAGCCTGAAAAACTTACCGGCGGGGACGTATTTGGTTACCATCGTTGACGGCAATAATTGCACAATGTTTTCTGACAGCATCGTCCTGGAGTATCCCCCGGAACTCATAATCAATGACACTACCTACAACGAAAACGGGCAGGGCAACATTGAAATTGAAGTAAACGGTGGCACAGAACCCTATACTTACATGTGGAACACAAATGATTCCACCGCTGCGCTGTTTAACCTTGATGCCGGGGAATTTATTGTTACCATCACGGATGCCCATAATTGCATGATAGCAGAATCATACGACATAATTTTTAGTGAATTATTAATACCGAATGTTATCACGCCAAACAGTGATGGCCTTAACGATACATGGAACATTCAGGGCATTGCAGCTTATGAAAATGTGGAAATCAGCATTTTTACCCGCTGGGGCGATGATGTGTTTTATTTCAGCGGAGCAGGAACAGAATACACTGACCAGCAAACACAGTGGGATGGCACCAGAAATGGAAAAGACCTGCCCATGGGCAATTATGTGTATATTCTTGTACTCAATGAAAAAGAAAGATATAAAGGAACGGTAACCATCATTCGATAAAAAATAACTTATGAATACTTTTAAAATTTATCTCGGAATCACCTTGCTATCAGTTATCATAATTACACAGGGGTACGCGCAAGTTCAGAAAAAAATAAACCCGGAACCTGCAAAAACTGATAACACTCAGGCAATGGAAAAAAAACCGGTAATTAATGAACAGTGCTGTAACCAGGTAGAAAAAACAAAAAGTTCATATACAGCAAAATCTGAGTTGCCACCGCTCGAAAACGTCATGGAAGAATTATCTCCCAATGATTCGCGGGTTAAACAATGCATTGATCCCCAAGAAGTATGGGACAGAAAATCAAAACCCGGCAATTTTAAATCCGGGGAACCTGATTTTGTCAGCGAGACTGTTGAATATGATGATGTGAAATACGTTAAAATTGATGATAAAATTTATTACCAGTTTTTTCTCTCTCCTGAAAAATTGAAGAAAAAATACAACCCCAAAGACCTGGACATGTCAATTTATAAAGGCTATCTGCTTTGGGAAGCTCAGGTTGACATTGAATACATCGCTGATTCTATCCAAAAAATTAAAGCTGTGGATGAAGTTGAAATTGTTTCACAATATTACCTCAAAGTCCATGCCCCGAAATCCTATGTCATCAGCAACTTCGGTGATGATTTTCTTGATCCTGATGACGGTGAATACCCGGGATATTATCCTTATGCCCGCCTTAAAACTGCTCCATACCTACCATTAATATCAGGTTTTCCCGAAGATTTGACAGAAGATAAATCGTACAGAACACCCTACATGCGTGTATTTAACCTGGATGATGGGGAAAAAATGGCAATCATTACCATGCGGCCAAATGCTTACCCACTGATGCCAAAAAATTCAACAGCAAGCCTGGATGAATTGCCATCAAGTATGAGAAAAAACTTACAATGGATAGATATCCCGGCCAATGAACCAGTAAGAAATGAAATAGCTGACATAATTAAAACAGCTCAAAATGGAATCCCCACAAAAGACGCCATGAGCGATCCGCTGGATATGCAAATTTACATCAACGCCATTGAAGTTGATAACGATGGATCAGATCCATTGAACTGGGTGATTGAAGCAACCGAAGGTAGTTATTACATACAACTGGGAAGCATGCGTGATGATTCAGGTTTATTTAAAAACCATAACTATGCCCGTATGGCGGATAAATTTGATATATCACCCATTTATTCAAGTACAGATGTAACAGGCGTAGAATACCAAACATACATCGCCAATACAGACCCCACATGCTGGGATTCATGGATTGGTGATTGTGACTGTATTACTGATTGGCAGGAAGTTGGCCCGGAAGTAAAAGACATGGACAATAACCTTACCGCTGGTGATAACTTAGCACCCGGCGGAGATAAAGATTTTAATAATACCACATGGTACGATGATATTGAAGGTGGTACTGTGTATTATATTGACCCTGCATGGAATTGGGACAAAGGTGACGGGTACACCAATTATGATGTTGTATTCAACACTTCTGGTATTTCAGATTTTGAAGGCAGATTGTCTGACGGATGGTACGTGATCGGCATCGCCGATAAAAATGAAAATAATGAAGACCCTGAATACTGGCAGGGAGTTGAAACACTGAATTACAACTCAACATTAAGAATAACATTTATACCCCAATGCGGAGATACAGATATGGGAACTATCACACCTTCCATGTGTTCATGGCAGGGTGCGTCATACAATGCAGGGGAAACACCTTACTGGGAATTTGATGCCACGGCAGGAGATTATTACAATTTTACACTCTGCTCCAACAGCGAAGATTCCTACCTCAGAATTTATGATAGCTTCAATAATCTGGTTGCTTCTCAGGATGACAACGGACCGTTCTGTTCGGGTCTATCATCATCAATAAGTTGGTCCCCTTCTTCTTCCGGCACCTATTACATCACAGCATCCAAATATTCATGTGTTCCTTTTACAAACAATGGCACCATGTACTACAGCAAATCTGACGGCCCATGGAACAATAACGGCAACATAACACCAACACAATCATGGCAAACTGCACCAGTCAGTGCAGGGCAAATTAGCTTTCATAAATTCACAGCAACAGCAGGCACAGCCTACGCATTTAACATGTGTGATTTATCGGAAGACACTTACATTCGAATTTTTGATGATTCATGGTCACAAGTAACTTACAATAACGACAATGGCCCGTGCTGTGCGGGAACATCCGCATCTACAGTATGGGTATGTTCATCTTCCGGAACATACAGAGTTGCTGTCATGCACTTTTCATGCAACCCGCTAAGTTCTGCTGGTAATCTCAATTACAGAATAAGTCAGCCCGAAGCAACTGCAACAGCAAGCACTACAGAAATTTGCCACGGCGAAACCACCACCCTGCAAGGGAGTGGCACTGCTGTGTGCGGCAGCGTAACGCAATACGACTGGGATCATCTCTCGGGTGATAACAACCCACAAAACACCATTGTCTCTCCAACATCGGATCAAACCTACCAATTAAGAGTTTTGGATGATCACGGCATCTGGAGCGACTGGGTCAGTATCGACATCATTGTGCATCCTTTACCACAACCAAACCTCGGTGGTGACCAGTCTGTATGTGTTTACAATACCCCTGTAACCCTTGATCCGGGGAGTTTCTCATCTTACCAGTGGAGTACATCTGAAACTTCATCCATTATCAATGTCAGCACATCTGATACCTATTCAGTTACGGTTACCGATGCCAATGGCTGTACAAATTCGGATGCCATGACGCTCACCGTCAATTCCGAAGCCACTCCTGACCTTGGCAGTGATCAAACCGTGTGTGAAGATGAAACACCCGTAACACTGAATCCGGGTTCTTTTGATACCTATGCGTGGAGTACATCTGAGGCCTCATCCACAATTGATGTATCCACAACGAACAGTTATGAAGTTACCGTGACTGATGCCAATGGGTGTACAGGAAGTGATGCCATGCATTTGACCGTCAATCCTTCTCCTTTTGTTGACCTTGGCGGAAATCAAACACACTGTGAATACGATGTCCCCATTACCCTTGATGCAGGTGGTGGCATGAGTGATTATTCATGGAGCACAACAGAAACAACTCAAACCATCAATGTAAGTTCCGCTGATACCTATAGCGTTACCGTTACAAACAGTTATGGATGTACCGCTTCAGACATGATGACACTGACAGTAAATTCAGCTCCCACACCTGATTTGGGTGGAGACCAGTCTGTTTGTGATTATAACATTCCCTACACACTTGATCCGGGCGTTTATAACGATTATTTATGGAACACATCAGAAACCACACCAACCATCGAAGCATCCAATGAAGCTGTTTATCAGGTCACCGTTACCGATGTGAACGGTTGTTCCGGGTCAGATAACATGACCCTCAGCATTGATACAGCACCATCACCAGATATTGGTGGCGATCAAACCGTTTGTGAATACGACACCCCCCTCACCCTTGATGCCGGAGTTTACAGTGATTACTCATGGAGCACATCAGAGACCAGTCAAATCATAAGTGTGGATACCGAAAACACTTATTCAGTTACCGTGACAGATGCCAATGGTTGCACTGCTTCAGATGCCATGTATCTGACAATACCGCAAACCCCGGTACCTGATCTCGGTCAGGATATGGTAGTTTGTGAAGATGAAACCCCGGTAACACTTGATCCGGGAACCAATCCATCCTGGGATTACGCATGGACAGGGGGCAACCTGAATCCAACCCTGGATGTTAATACAACCGGAATTTACAGTGTAACGGTAACAAACAACGGCTGTACAGGCACAGATGAAATTGATGTTACCATCAATCCCCTGCCTGTTGCACCCACATCAGCAACATCAGACATCAATGATTTCTGTGCTGATGAACCCGGCAACATTAACCTGTCAGTATCCGGCGGGTCGGGAGATGAGGTTCATTGGTTTACTGGTTCATGCGGAGGCATAGAAGTCGGAACAGGAAATCCGCTGAGCATACCTTCTCCCGAAAGTGATACCACATTTTTTGCACGCTGGGAAAATGCTTGTGGTGCATCTTCCTGTGTCAGCATTGATATTAATGTTTTACCCTTGCCGGTTATGCCGGATTTTGTCTCTGCTGATGACAATAACCTTTGTCCTTCAGAAACAGGAAACATTAACCTGTCTGCTGCTGGTGGATCAGGCGATGACATTCACTGGTTTACCGGAGCATGTGGCGATACAGAAATCGGGACTGGAAACCCCTTGAACATTCCGCCTCCCGACAGCACAACAACCTATTATGCACGCTGGGAAAATACCTGCGGTGCTTCGGAATGCGACAGCACCACAATCAATGTGTTTGATCTGCCTCAGCCTCCACACGACACTTATGCCGACCAGGACAGTGTGTGTGAAAACAACACAGGAAACATCAACCTTTCTGTATCGGGGGGAAGTGGTACTACGGTCCAGTGGTTTACAGGAGGATGTGGAACCAATTCCATTGGATCCGGGAATCCCTTATCCACACCGTCACCCACAAACACAACAACCTATTATGCTCGCTGGGAAAATATATGCGGGGTATCTGATTGTGATTCAACTACCGTTTATGTTATTCCCGATACTGAAGAACCAACAGAGATTGTGGTTGATACAAACAACTTGTGTTCTGCTGATTCAGTTATGATCGAATTCACTGCAAACGGAGGGTATGGTGAAGAAGTGCATTGGTTTACAGGTAACTGTGGAGATACAGAAATCGCAATAGGAAATCCTGTATCCATCGTGTCTCCGGATGTGACCACAACCTATTACGCAAGATGGCAAAATCAATGCGATACATCAGCATGTGCTTCCCTTACCATCAACATTACTCAATCAGCCGATGCCACCATTGATCCGGTAACCCCATTCTGTCTTACTGATGGCCCAACAGTGCTAACCGCTGCAGAAACCGGCGGCACATGGAGCGGCCCCGGTGTTGAACCGGCCACAGGCTTTTTTGAACCTGATGTTGCCGGGGTAGGAGCGCATACTATCTATTACACAATTGGCGATCCTTGTGGCGATACAGATTCCATTATCATTTATGTTGTGGATAATTTTGATGCCACCATTGACCCTGCCGGGCCATTTTGCAGCGATGACGACCCCGTTACATTGACCGCAGCAACTGGGGGTGGAACGTGGAGCGGTCCGGGTATCACAGATACACTGGCAGGCACATTTGATCCCTCAATAGTCACAGTTGGTGTGCATACCATCTATTATGAATTTATTGCCAGTTGCGGCGATACCGACAATATTAACATTGAAATCATCGAAGCTGCTGACGCTACCATCACCCCGGCGGGGCCTTTCTGCGAATTCGATTCACCCGTAGTGCTTTCCGCCGCTGAAACCGGTGGCACATGGAGCGGCCCGGGTGTTGATCCCGTTTCTGGATTCTTTGAACCGGATGTTGCAGGAACAGGAGACCATGAAATTACATACGAAATTACCGGTCAGTGTGGAGATTCTGATACAATCATCATTACTGTAAATCCTGTTTTTGATGCCACCATTGATCCTGCAGGGCCATTCTGCAGTGATGATGGCCCCGTTACCCTCACCGCTGCCGATACCGGTGGTGTGTGGAGCGGAACAGGAATTACCGATAGCATTGCCGGTATTTTTGATCCGCAAACAGCAGGCGAAGGTACACACCAAATCACGTATGAATTTTCCGGTGCTTGTGGCAATTCCGATCAAATCAGTATTACTGTCAATCCGGCTGCCGATGCTACCATCAACACGGCCGGGCCTTTCTGCGAAACTGATTCACCTGTTGTACTGACCGCAGCAGAAATCGGTGGCACATGGAGCGGACCGGGTGTTGATTCAAATACAGGCTTCTTTGAACCCCAGGTTGCAGGCATTGGAAATCATGAAATATCCTATACCATTGCAGGTGATTGTGGTGATACCGATACCATAACCGTTTCTGTCATTGAGAATTTTGATGCCACAATCCAGGCGGCTGAAAATTATTGCAGCAACGATTCTGTAACGGTGATTGATGCAAACACGGACGGCGGCACATGGTATCTTGACGGCACTGAATTACCCGACAGCCTGTTATATCCGCAAGACATCAGCACGGGACAGCACACACTTGTTTACGCCTACTCCGGATTGTGCGGAGATGCAGATACCCTCAACATAACGGTACATCAATCTGCCAATGCTACTATTGAACCAGCAGGTCCTTTTATCATCACCGAACCTCCCGTTATGTTATCGGCGGCAGATGATGGCGGAACCTGGGAAGGAAACGGTGTCAACGAAAATACCGGAGAATTCACACCTGAACAAGCCGGCATTGGTGAACACATGATCATTTACACCATTACCGGGATTTGTGGGGATACAGACACCACCACCATTGAAGTTGATCCGGAAGAAATCAAAGACCTGCTTGTCCCCGATGTCATAACACCCAATGGCGATGGAAGCAATGACACATGGAATATACAGGGAATCGAAGCGTTTTCTGACGTGGAAATCAGTATTTTTACCCGCTGGGGTGATGAAATATATCATTTCAAGGACACCGGAGATGCCTATGCGGATCCTTCCAGACAATGGGACGGCACTTACAATGATATGTATCTGCCGTTGGGATCTTATGTGTATATTTTAATTTTAAACAATAATTTGGAATTTAAAGGAACAATTACTATTATTCAATAATCAAATAAAACTATCTGAAATGAAAAAACTAAGTTTAATTTTCGTTTTCACAGCGCTTGCAGGCTATGTATTTTCACAACAACTGCCTCTGTATAGCCAGTATATGTTCAACCGGATGCTACTGAACCCTGCAGTAACAGGGAGCACTGAAGGTATTCCTATCTCCCTGACGGCCAGGCAACAATGGGTAGGTATAGAGAAAGCGCCATCCACACAGGTGTTGAGTGCTCATACCTTGCTTAACAATGGGACTATGGGTGTTGGTGGCATGATTTTTTCCGACCGTTTTGGAACAGAAAACAGGATAGGATTTCAGGGAAACTATTCCTATATTTTACCTGTTTTCGAAGATTCCAAACTTAGTTTTGGTTTGTCTTTTCAACTGTTCCAATACCAGTTGGATTATACAGATATGATTGCTGTTGATGAGAATGACCCGGCTATCACAAGATACAGTAAGGAAACAAGCTGGCTGCCTGAATCTGATTTTGGCTTGTATCTGTACAATGAAAAATATTTTGTTGGCTTATCAGCCAATCAGATGATTGAACTGCCGGTAAAAATTGGAGGTGAAGAGGTTGAGTTAAATCGCCTGGCACGACACTACCATCTCATGGGCGGATACAAATTTGACCTTGAAAATGATTTTGAAATTGAACCGTCCGCGCTGGTAAAAGGCACATTTCAAACACCTTTCCAGTTTGACATCAATGTACGTGGTATTTACATGAAAGATTACTGGCTTGGTTTTTCATACCGTACAGATGGCAATATTGTGACAATGCTTGGTATGCGGTTTCAGGAATTTGATTTCGGCCTAGCAGTGGATTTTGCAACATCTGACATCCGCTCGTATCAAAATGGCTCATTTGAACTGTTCCTGAGATACACACTGCAAAAAACACAAGGCAGTTACAAACGCCTGAACTAGTTTTTTAAGAAATAATCAGTCTGTTTAATAGTGAAAGCATCTGGTACGTGATAATTAGTGCGTAAATTTGCCCTGACATAGCCGCCTGTTTTACATCAGTCAGGAAAGGATAGGGCAATTCAGGTTTTATGTTGGCTAATGTGCCGGTCTGCAAGCAGGGCAACCAAAGGATGTGCCCGGCGAATCTTTCCGGCTGAAGAGACGGAAAGTGGAGACGGGAAGCCCCTGAAGGCAGGCCTGCCTGTGAAAACAGGCAGCGGGACAAGCCAAAACAGTACCTGACTATGATGCGAAGGCGATTAAGTCGCCCAAAAAATTTTATAAATCTATCATATTCCCTTTTTCAATCCCTGTTTTAATGCTACATTTGTGGTTTTGTCAGCATCATGAACACTGAACTCTACATTGCCCGCAGGCTGCTTAAAGGTAAAAAGAACAAACAAAACTACAGCCGCCCTATTGTCAATATTGCTGTGACCGGCATAGCTATTGGCCTGATTGTGATGATCATTGCTGTATCTGTATTGACTGGGTTTAAACAGGCAATCAGAAACAAAGTAAGTGGCTTTGGTTCGCATATCCAGGTAGTTAATTATGACAACAACAGTTCCTATGAAACCCAACCAATAACAGAAAATCAGGACTGGCTGGGTGAAGTGTCCCGGTTGGATCATGTTATTCACATTCAACGATATATTACCAAAGCTGGTATCATTAAAACCGAAGCATACATTGAAGGGGTGATGCTTAAAGGTGTGGATACCGATTTTGACTGGTCGTTTTTTGAGAAATACCTTATTGATGGTAGTATCCCTGTAATTAACGACAGCACTACATCAAATAATGTGCTTATATCCGAAAACCTGGCCAGGCGGTTGAAACTCAACACAGGTGATGACCTTCGGATGTATTTCATACAGGATCCGCCCCGCATGCGTAAATTTACGATATCCGGTATTTATGATACACAACTGGAAGAGCTGGACAAAATTTTCATTTTTGTGGATATCAAACACCTGCGCAAACTTAACAACTGGGATGATGATATGATCAGCGGATTTGAGATTCTCATTGATGATTTTGATTATTTGTTTGAAGCCGATATGGCAGTAACGCGCATTGTCGGGAATAATTATTCGCCTGATCTGGAAAGCCTGCGTGTGAGAAACATCACAGCCCAATATCCACAGATTTTTGACTGGCTGAATTTACAGGATACCAATATGTGGGTAATCCTGATATTGATGGTAGCAGTAGCGGGTTTTAATATGGTCAGTGGGTTGCTCATTATCATCCTTGAACGCACTAATATGATTGGCATTCTGAAAAGTATGGGAGCGACCAATTTTAGTATCAGAAAAGTGTTTTTGTATCATGCAGGATTCCTAATATCGAGAGGGCTGTTGTGGGGAAATTTACTTGGTATAGGCCTTTGCCTGTTGCAGCAACAATTCGGTATCATCAAACTTGACCCGGCGTCTTATTATGTTTCCATGGTACCCATTAACCTAAATATTTTACACATCCTTATTTTAAACCTTGGGACTATGCTGGTTACTGTACTGATGCTGATTTTGCCTTCGATGCTGGTAACCCGTATCAGCCCGTCAGAGGCCATAAAATTTGAATAATTATGCCCCAACTTATCGCCATAGCAACGATTCCGGTAATTTTTATTCTGTTTTATGTTTACTACAGTGATAAATACAAAAAAGGCCCTGTCTGGATACTTCTGCTCAGTCTAACGGGAGGTGCAGCAATTGTCCCGGTAGTGATAAGGTGGGAACAAGCCATGTCAGGTATTGCAGAGTATTATTACAGTTTCCAGTGGCAGCATGCGTTTATTATTTCTTTTTTGGTGGCAGGCTTGTGTGAAGAATCCATGAAGCTGCTCGCTTTCATGTTACTTATCTGGCGCAGGTCATATTTCATGGAAAAATTTGATGCTATCCTGTATGCAGTGTACATTTCAATGGGGTTTGCCCTCGTGGAAAACATCATGTATGTTGTCACCGGGGGCACCCAAACTGGACTTACACGTGCTCTTACAGCCGTCCCGGCACATGCTATTTTTGGTATTGCTATGGGTTTTTACCTGGGCAAGGCAAAATTCTCAAGCCGCAAGCGTTTGTTTAAAATTTTCCGTGCATGGTATGTGCCCCTGTTGCTTCATGGCACATACAATTATATCATCATGGCAGACATACCTTACCTGCTGTTTACATTTGTTTTGTACGTTGTGTTTCTGTATTTACTTGGTTTTAAAAAACTCAGAACGATAAGCAATGCTTCTGTGTTCAGGCCGGGAGGGAAAAAATTCAGTGACCATTAATTTTTATTCCTTTTTACTCACGTATTATCATTACTTTACTAATTTTGTGGTTTTCAACATTATGAAAACCGTTACAAAAGCCATATTGATTTTGCTTGGCAGTATTTCATTGTTTCTCGGGGTATTGGGAATATTTATCCCCGGCTTACCCACCACTCCATTTTTGTTGCTCAGCGCCGGCCTGTATATCCACAGTTCGCCAAAATTGTACAACATGCTCATTACCAATATACTGCTTGGACCTTACATTACAAATTTCCAACGCAACAAATGCATGACACTCAGTCTGAAAATATACTCAATCAGCCTAATGTGGATTATGATCACCTTGTCCTGCGTTTTTTTATCAAAAACACCTTACCCATGTTTCTTGTATTAGCATTGGGTATTGTTGGAACCTTTGTGATGGGGATTGTCGTTAAAACCTGCCGGTATAAATCAAAACACACCGGATATTCCAGGATGTCTCCTTCAAAATAGTGAAGTGATATATAATTTCAGTATGTTGTTAACTCATTATTTATTAGGGCGCCCTGGCGGTGTACGGCTTCTATCTCTTTTTTTGCAACAGGCACTCACACTTGCAGACATGAGCTCCGCCTGTCGCTATGCTGCTGCGGTTCCTGCTTCTGATGCAAAAAAAAGAGGATATCCGCCTCCCACCTGGCGCACTGTATCTACAGCACTGTAAATGATATGTTTATGAAATAAACGGCATTGTATTACACGACTTATCAAAAATTTGATTATCTTTGCATTTTAAAACAATCCCTCAAATAACACCACTAGGAAACTCCTGACTTCTTTGGGAGATATTAAACAAATTATCACACATGACATTCGAACAATTATCAATTATTGCGCCGGTCTTAAAGGCGCTGAAGGAAGAACATTACATTGAGCCAACAGTAATACAGTAACAAGCAATTCCCCTCATACTCAATAAAAAAGACCTTATGGGCAGTGCGCAGACAGGCACGGGGAAAACCGCGGCTTTTGCCATTCCCATTCTGCAACACTTGTACCACGAAAACACACAAAACAAAAAAAGCCGGAAAATAAAAGCCCTTGTCATTACGCCTACCCGCGAGCTTGCCATTCAAATCGGCGAAAGTTTTTCAACCTATGGCAAATATACCGGCATCAGGAATACCGTCATTTATGGCGGCGTAAGCCAGCACAAGCAAACCAACGACCTCAGAAAAGGGGTGGATGTGTTGGTGGCTACCCTCGGCAGGTTGCTTGACCTTATTGACCAGGGACATATACACCTGAATAGCATTGAATATTTCGTACTCGATGAAGCTGACCACATGCTGGACATGGGTTTTATTCACGATATCCGGAAAATCATTGCCATGTTGCCTGCACAACGGCAGTCGCTGTTTTTTCAGCCACCCTCCCGAAAAACATCATTGCGTTGTCACGGAAAATTCTCCACAACCCGGAAAAAGTAGCTGTCAATCCGGCTTCTTATGCTGCAGAAACCATCAAACATTACCTGTATTACACGAATAAGGCAAAAAAGAAAGACTTACTCAACTATATCCTTAAAGACAAGAAGATTGATCAGGTACTGCTGTTTTCCAGGACAAAACACGGCGCCGACAAGATCAGCAGAAACCTGAAAAAGCAAAACATCACAACAGCAGCTATCCACGGTGACAAAGCCCAAAATCACAGGCAAAAATCCCTGAAACAATTCAAAGACGGAAAAGTCAGGGTACTGGTAGCCACGGATATTGCCGCCAGGGGCATTGACATTGAACAACTTGGTTTTGTCATCAACTATGATATCCCCGAAGTCGCTGAAACCTATGTTCATCGCATTGGCCGTTCGGGCAGGGCAGGGGAATCCGGTACAGCCATTTCCTTATGCGAACCGGAAGAAAACGCCAGAATCAAAAGAATTGAACAACTCATCCACGGTACAATCTCCACCATCACGGACAACCCTTTCCCACAAACCGAAAGACCCATGAACGCACAGGAGAAAAAGCAATTTGAAAAAGAAAAACAAAGAAGAAAACAGGAGTTTTTTGCCAACAGAAACAAATCCCGGAACAGGAAAAGATACTAAATTTACATTGTATCTCTGCATGAGCTTTTCTTTGTGTTTTTCATCCTTTGCGTGACAATAAATGATTGCATTAAATCTACCCTGAATAAAATTGCCAATTTTATTTATATTTTAAAGAAAAATTTTCATATCTTTGTATAAGTTAATGCATTTGTTTAACCTAACAAACCAAATTACCATGAAAAAACTCAGCCTTTTATT
>JBNGDT010000020.1:0-3773 GCA_049975305.1 Bacteroidales bacterium
GATGAAGGATGGGCTCCAACTAAAAGTGCAGCTCGTCATGATGCAAAAGCATCTTTATTATTACACCACCAAATGTAAATTTAGAGGCAAATAGAGGCTATTTAACAAGGTTTAGTTGTTCAAACCTTGAAGGAGGAATTCAAACTTTTAGTGTTGGTGAAATAAATGAAGCATTATTTACGTTTTTCTTAGGTCTTGAATGTGCTAAAGATTACAAGCTAACTGCTGAAGAAAAAGTTGTAACTATCTTAAAAATATGGGGAATATACAGAGGAGGCTTGACCAAAAAAAGAATTATGGAATTACATAATTTGAAAGACGAACAGTTTGCCCGATTAACTGAAAAAGATTATTGGTATTTAAAAATTAAAATTGACGATGATGATAAAATTCATTGGTATTTTCCTAAGTAACATTCTGTTGATTAGCAGTATTGTTTCTTTTTCACAAAAGCTACCTCCTGGAGCTATTAAGGTGAAAGAATTAAATGCATTTATTGACCAATATGAAGTAACAAATCTTGCTTGGCTTGAATATCTCTTTTGGCTAAAAGATAAACACGGTGAAAATTCAACAGAATACAATAATGCATTGCCTGATTCTGCAATCTGGTATTCGGTTTATAATGGTCAATTTATATCTCAAAATGATTTTAGAAACCATCCAGTTGTTGGAGTTTCATTTGGACAAGCTAATAAATATTGTGAATGGCGAAGTATTGTAGTAAATGAAAAATATAGTAAAAAAAATAAAAAGGTTATTTATAGGTTACCATCTCTTGATGAATTTGAGCAATTATATTCAATTATAAAGCCAGAAATAAAAAATGAAAAGGAAATCATCTCCCCTGTTGATAAATTAAATAGCAATGTCAAAGTAATAGGATTGTGTAATAATGTTTCAGAAATGACCTCAACATATGGTATTGCTTATGGAAGTAATTGGACTTTAAAAGATACAATTTGTAATATAAAATTAAATTATGATAAACCAACAAATTGGATAGGATTTCGGAGTATCGCTAACTTTGAAAAGTTAAAATAAAATTCTATCTTCACATAATATTAATTTTCAACCAGGTTACTGTGTCCGGTGTAGGGAAACTTGACAAGTAATCACACAAAAAAATATAAGATGAAAAAAACAACATTGTTAATGTTGATGTTATTCCTATGGATAGGAATTGTCAGTGCAGGACCTGTAACAATACTTATAAAAGGAGGCAAAGTACAACCAAATGGAACAGTTACCTATCGTACTGTTTCCATCCAAACCTATGCAAATGGAAGTTTGAAAAAGAAAATCTGCAGAGGCAGGGGGCCAAATACATGTCCTGCAACTGCTGTTGTTACCGTGGGTGATATGAACATTGATATTGAAAAAGACATTAACCCTGTCATCAAAAAATACCTTGAAAGTGGCAAAACAAAAGGGGAAGAATACATCAACAACGATGTATATTTTGAATGGAAACGTGCTGCTATTGTCGGGAAAGATAATCTTGAATACAAGCTGGTAATTGATTATCCTGAACTATCAGGGCCTGCAAAAACAATAATACGTGGTGGAAAACGTCATGATGATGGTTCGGTAACTTACCGTAAAGTAAAACTTTCTACGTATCCTAATGGCAAACTTAAAGAAAAGAAATGTACAGGGAAGGGGCCAAACAAATGTATAGACACCAATGATGTTATACCGGATTAAGGAACATACAGTTTGCTTGTGAACTGAAAAATATTTTTTATTTTTGTGTCTTGATGATTGGTTAAAAGGGTTTTTAATAAAAATACAAATATGTCAGGACACAGTAAATGGTCAACCATAAAGCGTAAAAAGGGAGCACAGGATACTAAGCGGTCAAAAATCTTTTCACGCTTATCCAAAGAAATAACAATAGCGGTTAAAGAAGGTGGCGGTGATGATCCCGAAATGAATGCCAGGTTAAGGACTGCAATCCAAAATGCCAAAGCCCAGAACATGCCCAAAGACAATATTGAAAGGGCCATAAAAAAGGGAGGTTCAGATGAAGAAAATTACCAGGCGGTGAGTTTCGAAGGTTATGGACCCGGTGGCGTGGCTATATTTGTAGATTGCCTGACAGACAATAACAACAGGACAGTAAGTGCTGTACGTGCCATTTTTACAAAACGCGGAGGCAGCCTCGGGAAACACGGATCATTGAATTTTTTGTTTGACCAGAAAGGCGTGTTTACCATCCCCAAAGAAGGTATTGACCCCGACGCATTTGAACTTGACATCATTGATGCGGGGGTAGAAGAAATTGAGAATGAAGGCGATGTTCTAATGTTGTATTGCCCGATTGAAGCCTTTGGTGATGTGCAGAGCAAGCTTGAAGAAATGAACATCACGCCTGAAAACGCTGAATTGCAACGCATACCAAACAATACTACCAAAATAGATGTGGATACGGCAAAAAAAATCCTGGATATGATCGAGGCTTTTGAAGACAATGATGATGTACAAAATGTGTATCACAACATGGAAATGACAGATGAAATTATGAAAGCGGTAAATGAATGATGATTACATTCTTTGTATATGTTCCTCAAATCCGCAAGTAGTTTACTACTGCATCGCTAAACTATACGCCATCTGCGGCAATGTTTACCCTGTTGCGAAGCGTATCGGGGCTCAACATTGCGTGCTTCACCGTAGCTACGGCTACGATTCCAGTGCTCATGTTGGCGCTTCCCTCATCTGGCATATATTTTAGCCCTTCGTTACGCAAACCACTTGCGGATTTGAGGATGTTAAAAAAGGCAACAAAAAAGTGTAAATAATTTTGGATATTACAAAAAAACATTATTTCTTTGCATTCCTTAAAATGATGGTCCGTTCGTCTAGTGGTTAGGACGTCAGGTTTTCATCCTGGTAACAGGGGTTCGATTCCCCTACGGACTACAAGAAAAACCCACAAACCCGCATAATAAATTGGGTGTGTTTATTTTTCTGTTCCTTTGCTCATGCATAATTATAAATCCAAAGCATTGGCTTTTTCTCATGACATTTAAAAGATTTTTGTACTATGAGCAGAAATTATACGTTTCATAACCCCTTAGCAATTGAAGAATCAAAAAACTTCAAAGCTTTTGCCAAAAAAAGGATCTCTATAGGGCATCAGTCCAATTACTACGACCTTCAGGTCGTGGTTTATAAAAACTCCTAATAAAACCAAGGGCTTTAGTCCTTTAATTCTGTTAATTTTTGTTTTATCCGGGTTAGGCCTTAATGCCCAAAACAATCTAAGGGGCTTTAGCCCAATTACCCCGTCCTCGGGGCACAGAAACTATAAAAAAGCCATCAACCTCCTGCAGCAAAGCAAAGCCGGCCAGCCTTCTGACAGCCTTCTGTTTCAGAACGAATTTAAAAGGGTAAGGGCTGATTATAAGGCATTTGCCGACAGCCTGAAATCGCACAGCTCTGCTGTAAAATATGCCGCATTTGAAACCCAACGGCACATCAACCTTTGCTATGCCGCTCAATCTATACATGAATTAAAACATGAACAAAACAAACTGTTTGAGCACCTTGCTGCGTATCATATACACATGCCGGATCAGGATTCTGTCAATGAAGAAGTTGCAAAATTCGTGGTGAATAGTTATGAAACACAAAGCATTTGGTTTGAGGATAGTTTGTTGCATCATGTAACATCAGCAATGAAACAGCACATGCAAAGTTTACAATCATGGACGTGGTTGCCGGTACAAACCCAGGCATTTATGGATATGTATGCTGCACAGTATTAC
>JBNGDT010000020.1:3783-19451 GCA_049975305.1 Bacteroidales bacterium
GTATTACAAACGGGGTATTATTTCCATGGCTGAACCGGTGTTTCGGCATTTTCGTGATGTTTTCAGCCATCAAAAAACGACAGAAACAACAGCTCCAACATGGTCAGCAGATTACCCTGTATTATCAGCAAAACTGGTACCCACAGGCAAAAAATTATCTGATCTTTATGGTCGGTAAATTGAAATTATTGCAAGCAGCGAAAGCCCTTTTCACCTGATTTATTTGATTGTACAGTTACGCACCTCCGCTGAAGCATACCCTGATATCCCTGTATGTATTCTTCGTAATCCTGCACGGTAAGTGATTCCTATCTGCATGCATTGAAAAGAAACCTCGCTATTTCAGATTATTACATTATTGATTTGAATAAAGAAGAAGATAGTAGTAATACAGATAATTTTCCAAGCTGTTATTTCCAAACTGACAATGGTCACCAGAAATATGCCACCAACAACCCCATTGATTTTCTGGAGTGGTTAAAGAAGCCGCTCAAATCACAAATGAAAGCTAAAAAAAGAGCAGTTGCATGAAAATTACAGAAAATTACAGGAAAAAAGAGCAGAAATAGAAGCATTCCCAAAGAATACTACCATAAAGTTTAAAACAACGGCTGGCCCTGTGAATATATCCTTCCGGGGATATTGGGATCAGCAACCGGATATAAAAATCAAGCAGTACAATTTTACAAAATCAAATTATGCTGATTTATCAGAAAATAACCAGTTGGCATGCATGGAGTTTTTTATTAACAACAACCCATTGTACAGTCTGGATTTTATCCCGGTAGGAGAAAAGATTGAGATTGACCTGATAGCAGACCCCCGCTATAATATTAACGCTAAATTTTGTGACAAAACAAATCAAAACTACTATGATGCTTCAATATCCTTGGATAGCCTGTTGTTGGCAAAAACTATCTATGATAATTTGCGGGAAAATTATCCCTTTATATCAAGTGATCTTATTCAGGAAATACAAAAACGTGTTTACAACACACAAGACCGGATTACAAAAATCATTGATACATCTGCTCCCATCCAGAAAGCCCTGCTATCCATGAAACGTGACGCGTTAAAACTGTTTGCATCACAGCCTGCTTCTTCTATTCAAAATGATGATTTAAGAGAATCATTCCCTTTCGAAGATTTTGATTCCGTCATCTGGGGAAGCCCGTATTACAAAGCATGGCTAGATGCATGACTGAATTATGGCAGGTTGGATTTGAAAAATGCGATTGATATGCTTTACAGTGCATGGCAAATTGTTCCCAACACAGCCAACACCATTGTCAGTGAATACCTGTGGGATATAATGAACAGCATGAGCAGGTTTGATGTTATGGTACACCTTAACACAACATGGTTGGCAGGATGCACAGAGATTAAGATTGTGGATGTCATGAAACGCATTGAAGCTTACAAGCGCATGACTCCAGAAAAAAGCCCCAAACATCACCTGGCAGGAAAATGGAGCAGAGAGGGACTTGTACAGCATTGAAGCAGACACAATCATTGTTATTTTTTTGTCAGATGAATGTCCACATTGCATGAAAACTTTACCCTCCCTGTATGCAAAATTATCATCACGCAAGGATATTGAAGTGGTAGCTATTGCTGTGGATGCAGATGAAAGTAGCTTTTAAATTGGAAAACAAAACATGTTTGCATGGCACTATGTGTGGGCAAAAAATGGCTGGAAAAATGATCTTAGTGAGCTTTATAACATTTTTGGAACCCCGGAAATGTATGTGCTGGATGAAAAATGTGAAATTATAATACGTAAACAGACAAATTATCCATAAGATTTTTTAAGAATAATGAACAAAACTCAGGCTGTTTTTATCTGCATATAATTGTTTGAAATGTAACTATTTATATTTATTGTGGTATATACTTATGCTGATATGCTGAAAAACAGGCTACATAAAATAAAAAATAAAAATATTCTTAAAATTTTTTGTTATTAACATTTTTTTGTTACATTTGCTTCTTGAATGTATTTGTATATTGGAATAATTGATGGTGAGACAAGGTTTGACTTGTAGTTTTAGAAGTAAGGCAAAGGTATGAATAATAAATAATTTAATTTAGAGGATTTTACGATTATTTTTACCTGTTTTGTATTAGTATTTAACCTAAGTAAAAAACCATAAAAGCATAAAAACTCAGTAAATAAATTTTATTAATGGTATGAAAAACTTAATAAAACTTTTAATCGTAGTAGGTTTATGTTTCATTTTTATGAATGAAGCATATGCACAAGCCCTGTATAACAATGGGGTTAATATAAAAGTCACTAAGGGTGTGACCGTTTTTGTGAACGGAATTGTCCAAAACCAAGCTGGCAACATTGATGTGGACGCTGTATCCGGGAATAGTGAGTTGCTGATTCAGGATGATTTTATCAATAATGCTACCGCTGGTGGTGATGGATATTACCGTGTTTTCGGTGACTGGATTAACAACAACACCTTTAATGCCGGCTCAGGGACCGTTTTCCTTGAAGGTGATGCTCAAACACTGGGAGGAACCGTTTCAACCATATTCAACAACCTCACCCTGGATGGTTCAGGTGTAAAAACACAGGCCATTGACCAGTATTGTACAGGTATCCTTAACCTAAACAATGTGGAATTAAATACCGATGTTTATGGGTTTTATGTGCAAAATACGGATGTCAATGCTATTACACTGGGAACAGGTTTTGTATCCAGTTTGAATGGAGGTTTTTTATCCCGCATGACAAACTCAGCAAGCGCATATTTATTCCCTGTAGGCTCAAGTGCAGGCACATTGCGGTATCGCCCTGTGGAACTCACCCCAGACGGATCAGTCAATACCTTTACCGTTAGAATGGCCAATACCGATGCCACTTCTGAAGGCTACGATGTCTATGTTTTTGAAACGGGCATCTGTGAAATAAATCCCTTGTTTTATCACCAAATTAACCGTACAGCAGGAACCTCTGCGGTTGATTTGAGCATTTATTATGATGATGCTACCGATGGTAGCTGGCAAGGTATTTCAAATTGGTCAACAAGCCCTAATCAATGGGAAATTATTACCGGAAGTTCTACCGTTTCCGGGACACCGTTATTTAAAGCATTTACAACCGGCTGGAATGATTTTTCAGATATCCCGTATGCTTTGTATATTTCAACCCCTGTGGCAGATGCCGGCACTGACGTAACCATGTGCGAAGGTGAAAACGTGGAAATAGGCGGTTCTCCAACAGCAAGCGGTGGTAGCGGAAGTGGTTATACTTATGTATGGAGTCCATCAACAGGGCTTAGCAGCACTACGGTTGCCAATCCAATCGCTTCTCCGGCCTCTACCACAACATACACAATAGTTGTCACTGATGGCAGCGGTTGTACAGCTTCAGACAATGTCCTTGTTACCGTTAACCCTGTCCCTGCTGTTTTAGCTAGCAGTAATGAACCAATCTGTGAAGGTGGTGATATCCATTTAACAGAATCAGGCGGTGAAGCCACTACCTGGTCATGGACCGGCCCCGATAGTTTTACCAGTGCAGCTAACAATCCGGATATTATTGGCGCTACAACGGATGCCACAGGATGGTATTACGTTGAAGTGGATAACGGCACAGGGTGCACTAATCTTGACAGTACTTATGTAAATGTGTACACAAATCCCCCGGTCAATGCAACCAGCAACTCCCCGGTATGTGAAGGCGGCGATCTTAACCTGGAAGAAAATGGAGGCGCTGCTTCATCATGGTCGTGGTCAGGACCCGATACGTTTTCAAGTACAGACCACAATCCTACCATCACTTCCGTCTTTATGGGTGTAAACGATGGTATTTATGAAGTGACAGCAACAGATGCTAACGGATGTACAAATACAGATACAACAGAGGTTATTATTTACAAACAACCATCAGCCGTTGCTGTCAGTAACTCCCCCGTGTGTGAAGGTGAAGATTTAATCCTAAATGAAACAGGTAGTGATGCTGTTGCATGGTCATGGTCTGGGCCTGATGGATTTACATCCACAAATCATTCCCCGGTTATCAGCGGTGCTTCATCTGAAAATGCAGGCACATATTCAGTAACCATCACTGATGCTAATGGTTGTACCGTGAGTGATAATGTGGATGTCACAGTGAATCCCAACCCAGTAACACCAACGGTTAATATTGATTGTACCGGAGGTGAGAATGCAGGGATTATTGAAGTCACAGCACCTTTAGGAGGAGAATATGAATATACCGTTGATGGAACGTATCAAACATCAACTGATATTGGGCCACTAACAAATGGCACTTATACGGTTACGGTAATGAATACCACTACTGGCTGTACTTCATCCGGTACGCCGGTGAACCTGGATTGCGGGTGTTCAAACCCAACCTCATTAACACTGAGCTCAACTTCAGGCGAAACATGCGACCTGTTACCTGTCACAGTAAGTGGCAATACCTTTGGTGGCAGTGCTACAGCAGTTAATCTGTCTCACGATGGCAATGGGACATTGGATGCAACATATTTTGCATCATCTCCCTTTGATTTTACTTATACACCAGATGCTACAGATGAAGGAACTGATGTTACCATTACAGTGGAAACAAATAACCCCGAAGGAGCTCCATGTACAAGTTCCCTTGAGACATACGTGTTGACAGTGTATCCAATACCTGTTGCCACTGCAGGCAGTGATTCTCCTGTGTGTGAGGGTGAAGATATTAACCTGACAGAGTCAGCTGGTGATGCCACTTCATGGTCGTGGTCAGGGCCGGATACCTTTACATCCCCAGATCATAACCCCGTTATCAGCGGTGCTTCATCTGTAAATGCAGGCACATATTCAGTAACCATCACTGATGTCAATGGATGTACCAACTCAGATGATGTAGATGTGATTGTTAACCCCTTGCCTGTTGCTACAGCCAGTAGTAATTCCCCTGTATGTGAAGGTGAAGATTTAATTCTAAATGAAACCGGTGGTGAAGCAGCCACCTGGTCATGGACAGGGCCTGGTGGATTTACCTCCGGCGATCAAAATCCCACAATTACAGGTGTTACCACAGCAGCAGGCGGCACCTATACAGTAGAAATTACCGATGCCAATGGATGTACAAATACAGATGATGTAAGCATAACTATTAATTCTGCTCCACCAATACCAATAGTCAATACCGATTGTCCTGGTGGTGAAGACAGTGGAACAATTGAAGTTACAGCACCAACAGGCGGCGACTACCAATACTCCATTGATGGTACGTATCAGGCCTCTACAAGTTTTGGGCCCCTTACCAATGGAACATACACGGTAACGGTGCAAAACACCACTACCGGATGTACTACTGCAGGCAATGTCATTGATCTCAGTTGCGGTAGTTGTACTAATCCACCAACCCTTACACTAAGTTCAAACACAGCAACAGTGTGTGGCGCAAATCCGGTAACCATCAGCGGAAATACGTTTGGAGGAGGTGCAACAGAAGTCACCCTGGGACATGATGGCAGTGGTTCATTGGATGCTACCACTAGTACAACTTCCCCGTTTGATTTTACATACACGCCGGATCCTGCTGATGCTGGTAACGATGTTACCATTACCATCACTACTAATAATCCGGAAGGGGCTCCTTGTACCCCGGCAGGAGAAACATTTACACTGACTGTATATCCAATGCCAAATGTTGTTGCCGGGAGCAATTCCCCGGTATGTGCCGGAGAAGATATCCTCTTAACAGAAACGGGAGGTAGTGCAGATTCCTGGTCATGGTCTGGGCCTGATGGATTTTCATCCCCTGATCACAGTCCAACCATAACAGGTGTGACCACAGGAGCAGGCGGTACCTATACAGTAGAAATTACCGATGCCAATGGTTGTACCAATACCGATGATGTAGTGGTTACGGTTAATGCTGCTCCGGCAACACCAACGGTGAGTACCGATTGTTCAGGTGGTGAGGATGAAGGGATTATTGAAGTCACAGCACCTTTAGGAGCAGATTACCAATACTCCATTGATGGTACGTATCAGGCCTCTACAAGTTTTGGGCCCCTTACCAATGGAACATACACGGTAACGGTGCAAAACACCACTACCGGATGTACTACTGCAGGCAATGTCATTGATCTCAGTTGCGGTAGTTGTACTAATCCACCAACCCTTACACTAAGTTCAAACACAGCAACAGTGTGTGGCGCAAATCCGGTAACCATCAGCGGAAATACGTTTGGAGGAGGTGCAACAGAAGTCACCCTGGGACATGATGGCAGTGGTTCATTGGATGCTACCACTAGTACAACTTCCCCGTTTGATTTTACATACACGCCGGATCCTGCTGATGCTGGTAACGATGTTACCATTACCATCACTACTAATAATCCGGAAGGGGCTCCTTGTACCCCGGCAGGAGAAACATTTACACTGACTGTATATCCAATGCCAAATGTTGTTGCCGGGAGCAATTCCCCGGTATGTGCCGGAGAAGATATCCTCTTAACAGAAACGGGAGATAGTGCAGATTCCTGGTCATGGTCTGGGCCTGATGGATTTACCTCCACAGAACAAAATCCAACAATAAGTGGGGCAACAGCATCCGCCGGTGGCCTCTATTCTGTTACCGTAACCGGTAACAACGGATGTACTGCCGAAGATAATGTCACGGTGCAGGTGATTACCGTAAGCCCGGGCATAACAGATCCCGGCAATTTTTGCTATCACGATGATCCTGTCAATTTGGAAGCAACCCCCACTGGTGGAACATGGAGTGGCACAGGCATTATCGACACATCAGCCGGCACCTTTGATCCGGCACAGGCAGATATAGGCTTCAATACCATCAGCTATGAAGTGACAGAATTCGGATGTACCGGGCAAACCAGCATAGATATTCAGGTGTATGAAAATGCAGATGCCACCATTGAAGACCCCGGCGATTTCTGTTCCGATGATGACACAGTTGTTCTTACAGCAGCTAACACTGGGGGAACATGGACAGGCGATGGTGTGGATCCGGTTACGGGTGTTTTTGATCCGGTAGATGCCGGAACCGGCACCCATGAAATCATTTATACCATTAGCGGCAATTGTGGAGATGCAGATACCGTGTATATTACTGTCCACCCACGTGCTGATGCCACCATCATTGATCCTGTGGATTCGATGTATGTTGACGAGCCTCCGGTTGTTCTGGAGGCTGTTGATGACGGAGGTGAATGGTCAGGCAATGGCATAGACACATATTCAGGTGAGTTTAACCCTGCGGATGCCGGTATTGGCGATCATCAAATCACATATACAATAAACCAGGTTTGTGGTGATGCTGACAGTACTACTATTGTTGTCGGTCCTGAACAAATCAAAGATTTGCTTATTCCCGACGTATTAACACCAAACGATGATGGATACAATGATACATGGCGCATACAAGGGATTCGGGCTTATGATGATGTGGCGGTTTATATATTTAACCGCTGGGGTGATAAAGTGTTTGAATTTACCGGAACAGGCAGTGCTTATTATGAAACTCAAAATCAGTGGGACGGTACACGAAATGGAAAAAAATTGCCCTTAGGAACCTATGTCTATATTCTTGAACTTAATAGCGGGGATAGTTATAAAGGAACCGTAACGCTTATTTATTAATTAAAATTAAAAAATCATGAAAAGGAAAATCTTCATTTTAGCTTTATTTTTGTTTTCTGCCTTTCAATTAATGGCAGATAACGATACATGGAGGAAAAATTACAGTTTTTCCATGATGGATTTTCCCGGCCGCATGATACAGACCTCTGATGGAAATTATGTGTTTTGTGGATTTAATACCGCAGGCATTCAAATAACAGGGAACGTTACTAAAGTAGACACCCTTGGTAATATCATTTGGTCTAAAAAAATTGGTGGACTGAGTATTGCAACCGGCTTATATGATATCATCGAAATAAGCCCTGCCAATGGTGGCGGATACCTTGTGGCAGGAGAATCCAGTCCGGGAGCCATTATGGTAAGGCTTTACGATGATGGAACCTTAAACTGGTCAAAAAGATACGAATACCCGGATCACCCGAGCCAAAGTTCCAGTGCATGGTTTAATAAAGTAATTGAAACGTCAGATGGTAAATTTCTGGGGTGTGGCGGTGTAAGGCATTTTATGGATAGTGATTCTGTTCTTCATGATTCTGTTATGCCTTTCATTATGGCTGTGGATGCATCCAGCGGAAATCTCCAGTGGGACAATGCTTTTGTTTTTGATACTCCTAATGATGATGAACATGTTTTCAATGATCTTACCGAAACTGCAGATGGGTATATCTTCACCGGATATACATCTGAAGGAGAAGGGACATTGAACGATAACGGAGATTATCCCCGTGATGGCTTAATCGTAAAAACAAACCTTGATGGTGAATTTGTTTATGCGAGGATTTATGGAAATGCCGGCGAATCTGAATCTGTTGAATCCATAATCACACTTTCCGGTGGTGATGCATTAATGGGAGGCTACAGCGGTGATTATGCTACCCTCATGACAATAGATGGCACAGGGTCATCTCCCTCCATTGGGTTTGGACACAGGTATATTGCAACCATTTACATATGGCTTGAAGAGCCCCTTATGTTCTCAGAGGTCATGGAAATGCCTGACGGCAATTATGCGGCCATTGGATCTTATTTTAATACCTTTAACCTTCCATTTAAACTTTTCGCAACTGTGACTAAAATCAACAGCTCTAATGGAGATTTAACAGTGCGGAATACATTCCTGCCCGATATGGACTGGGATGATTTTGGACTTGAAAATCCCTATGGTTTGTTGCCTAAAGGCGGGATTACTGAAGACATGGCCTTTTTTATGTTTATGCAGGGGATGGGAACCGAAGGCTTTAATTATCACCTGATAAAAACAGATGAAACGGCAAGCATGAATAATCCTGAATGCCCGGAGGGAACTTATGATGCGGATGAATCAGGTTATTCACCGGCACTCAATGTATCCAACCCGCCATATGATTATCGCTTAGTACAAACTGAAAATTTTGTTACTCCGGTAAATGAAGATATAGTTCCCGATGTTGTTACTATATGTGAGTACATTGTGTGTGATCCGCCTCCGGCACCAAATGTTGTTGCTTCTCCTGATGAAATATGTGAGGGGGACCCGGTTACCATCACATCATCCGGTTCCGGAAGCAATGTAACCTATTATTATTACACAGAATCTACGGGAGGCACTCCCATAGACAGTGGCCCACAGATCACAGTTAACCCGGTTTCGACAACAACATATTATGTAGATGCTTTACACGGCCTTATTCCGGATTGTTACAGCGACAGAACCCCTGTTACCATTACTGTGATTCCAACACCGGATTTGGATCCGGTAGATGATGTTGTTTCTTGCGGAAATTATGAATTACCTCCGATGACAAACGGAGATTACTACGCAGAATCCGGTGGTATATCTCCCGTTCCGGACGGGACAATTGTATCCGCTGATACCACCTTATATGTCTGGGCAGAATCCGGAACAACACCCAATTGTACGGCTGAAGAGAGTTTTACAATTACCATTGAAGTTTCACCCGAAATTGATCCCCTATCCGATCAAACTCAATGTAGTGGTTTTCAATTGCCTGATATTACAGGAACAAACCTGACAGGAACCGAAGCATATTATACCGGCACTGACGGATCCGGCGACATGTATAACGAAGGTGAAGTACTTAATTATGAAGACTTTGGTTCTTACCCCATTACACTATACATGTTTGATGACAACGGCGGTTGCTCAGATGAAGAAAGTTTTGAGTTAACATTATACCCCGCACCTGATGTCCAGGCAGAAAGTAATTCTCCGGCATGTCTTGAGCAATCAGTTGAGTTATCCGAATCTGGTGGTGACGCTGAATCATGGTCGTGGACAGGTCCAAATGGTTTTACTTCAACTGAACAGAACCCTGTGATATCGCCTGCTGGTTTTATGCATTCGGGTACCTATTATGTTACCGCTACAGATGATAACGGGTGTACCAATACGGACAATGTTGAAGTCATAGTTGTTAAGCCTCCCTCGGCTACTGCAAGTAGTAATTCCCCTGTATGTGAAGGAGCAGACATTGAACTTTCTGAAACCGCAGGGGAGGCCGATACATGGGCATGGTCAGGTCCCAATGGCTTTTCTTCAACAGATCAGAATCCGGTTATTTCACCTGCGACACCCGATGCAGATAGTATTTATACTGTTACCGTTACCGATGCCAATGGTTGCACAGCAACAGACAACGTTGATGTTGAAGTCAATGCGGTATCTGAAGCTTATGCACAAAGCAATTCCCCGGTATGTGAAGGTGAAAACATTGAGTTGTCTGAAACAGGGGGAGGTGCTGAAACCTGGTTGTGGTCAGGCCCCAATGGCTTTTCTTCAACATCTCCTTCCCCAGTCATTGCCTCGGCAACTATATCAAACAGCGGAACCTATTCGGTAACCATTACCGATGCCAGCGGATGTATAAATACTGATGATGTGGATGTTACCGTGAATACAACACCCCCTGAACCTGAAGCTGACATTGATTGCAGCGGAGGTGCTGATAATGGCATGATTACCGTGACAGCACCCCTTGGTGCAGAGTATGAATATACGGTTGATGGCATAACCTTCCAGCCGGAAGTCGAATTTGGCCCCCTGGCAAATGGTTCTTATACCATAACAGTAAGGAATGTTAATTCTGGTTGTACTGCATTCGGCCCAAGTTTTAACCTGGATTGCGGGTGTCCTGATCCCACTACATTGGATTTAAGTTCTTTGTCAGGCAGCACTTGTGAAACGGAAGCATTTACTGTCAGTAACAATAACTTTGGAGGCAGCGCCACAGAAGTTAATCTTTCCCACAACGGCAATGGCAGTCTGAATGCAACCAACTTTACCAGTTCTCCTTTCGGCTTTATCTACACCCCTGATCCTGCCGATGCAGGCAATACAGTAACAATAACAGTTACTACAAACAACCCGGAGGGATACCCCTGCGTTAGTGCTGAACAGGATTTTGTACTTACTGTAAATGAAGCCGGCGTTGTTGTTGCCAACAGTGACTCTCCTGTGTGTGAAGGCGATGACATTCATTTAACTGAAACCGGTGGGTATGCTGTTTCATGGAACTGGGAAGGCCCTGACGGATTTACTTCGACAGATAACAATCCTGTCATTAGCGCTGCTACAACAACTTCCTCAGGAACCTATTCCGTTACCATTACAGACGGAAATGGATGTACCAATGTGGACAATGTTAATGTGACGGTAAGTGCAATTCCGGCAATATCGGCAGAAAGCAACTCTCCTGTATGCGAGGGTGAAAACATTGAATTGACAGAATCTGCCGGAGATGGTAATACATGGAGTTGGGAAGGCCCTGATGGTTTTACCTCAAGCCAGAACAATCCGGTAATCACTGCTGTTAACACTGCCGCCGCAGGAACCTATACGGTTACCGTAACAAATACATACGGATGCTCAAATACGGGCAATGCGGATGTAACTGTTGATCCTGCTCCTGATGTACCAGAAGTGGATATGGATTGTACAGGGGGTGAAAATACCGGCACAATTACCGTTACTTCACCACTCGGCGCAGAATACGAATATTCCATTGATGGAAGTTATCAGGCAGAAACCGAATTCGGGCCGCTTGATAATGGTGCATATACAGTAACGGTAATGAATACAACAACAGGCTGTACCGTAGCCGGAGATGTGATTAATCTGGATTGTGGTTGTTCCGATCCAACATTACTGACATTGAGTGCAACAACCGGCAATACTTGTGAAACCAATCCATACACCGTCAACGGCAATACATTTGGTGGCAGTGCCACTGAAGTTGACCTTACACACGATGGAAACGGAACCCTGGATGCCACCAATTTTACCACTTCACCATTTGATTTTACTTACACCCCGGATGCAGGGGATATTGGCAATACCGTAAACATTACCATAACAACAAACAATCCACTCGGATTTCCTTGTGTTGGTGCAGAGGAAACATTTATGCTGACAGTTAACCCGGCTCCTGCAATAAATGCTGGTAGTAATTCTCCTGTGTGCGAAGAAAATAACATCACACTGACAGAAACCGGAGGAGATGCTGTAAATTGGTCATGGACAGGCCCCGATAGTTTCTCTTCATCACAGCATAATCCTATAATCGGCTCTGCAACCAATGACGCAGCAGGAAGCTATGAAGTTACTGTAACAGACATCAATGGTTGTACTAACACGGATGCTGTGGATGTCTCTGTCAATCCAGCCCCTGCAGTGCTTGTCAATAACAACAGCCCCTTGTGTGAAGGGCAAGACATTACATTGTCAGAAACAGCTGGAGAAGCTGAATCATGGGCATGGTCCGGGCCTGCCGGCTTCAATTCCGTTTCACCTACACCTTCTATTGTTTCTGCAACAACGGCTAACAGTGGGTTATATACAGTTACCGTGACAGATGACATTGGTTGTACAAGTTCAGGCTCAGCAAATGTGACTGTTAATCCAACACCTGCTACCCCGGGAGTAAACATTGATTGCAGTGGAGGAGAAGATAATGGTACCATTGAAGTGACATCCCCACTTGGTGTAGATTATGAATACAGCATTGATGGGACCTACCAGGCAAATCCATTGTTCGGGCCCTTAAATAATGGTTCTTATATTGTTACAGTCAATGATATTACATCAGGATGTACGGCATCGGGCACAAGCATTCTTCTTGATTGCGGTTGTACAAACTCTACATCATTGACCTTAAGTGAAACTTCAGGCACAACCTGTGAAACAGACCCATTTACCCTGGGTGGAAACACCTTCGGCGGAAGCGCAACAGAGGTTTCACTGAGCCATGATGGTGACGGCAGTTTTGATTCAGATGGGTTTACCAGTTCGCCGTTTACATTTACTTATAACCCCGGGCCTGCCGATGTCGGGAATACCGTAGTAATAACGGTTACAACAAACAATCCGGAAGGATCTCCCTGTGTGAGCTCCGAAGCATTGTTTGTTCTCAACGTAAAAGCTGCTCCCAATGTCAATGCAGTAAGCAATTCACCGGTTTGCGTTGGTGATCAAATAGATTTGTCAGAAATTGGCGGCGATGCTATATCCTGGGAATGGGATGGCCCTGACGGATTTTCTTCAATCATGAATAACCCAGGCATAAGTTTTGCAACAACAGCTTCCAGCGGAACATATACCGTTTCGGTTACCGATGGAAACGGATGTACCAATATGGATAATGTTGATGTACAGGTATATGAAATTCCTGATCCCACCATTGATGATCCGGGGGATTTCTGTGCAAACGATTTGCCGGTTGACCTGACAGCAGCACCATCCGGTGGCACCTGGAGTGGCAATGGCATTACCGATACCATCAATGGAACCTTTGATCCATCCATTGCCGGCGCTGGTGATCATGTTATTACTTACATAGCAGGAACATCGCCCTGTACGGATTACGATGAAATCACAATTACAGTACACCCGGTACCTGATGCCACCATTGATAATCCGGGGGCTTTTTGCTTTGAAGACCCCGCTGTTGATTTAACAGCTGCAACAACCGGGGGCACATGGAATGGCACCGGTATTACAGATGCGATTGCAGGTACATTTGATCCTGCCGCTGCAGATATCGGCATCAATACCATTACCTATGTGGTCTCAGACGGAACATGTACGGGTTCTGACACAATTAATATAATGGTAAATGAATCAGCGGATGCCACCATTGACAGTATCCCTGGTTATTACTGTGCTGACAACTTTAATGTTACACTGACAGCAGCAACCTCTGGAGGGTATTGGCTTGGTGAAGGTATTGATTCTACAGGCGTGTTTAATCCTTACATTGCCGGTAGTGGTACCCACCAAATCATCTATACCATTCCAGGTTCCTGTGGTGATGCTGACACTGTTGAAATAACAGTTCATTCACGTGCCAATGCCACCATCATTGATCCAGAGGATACCTTGATGGTAACAGATCCCCCTGTTGAACTGCAAACAAGCCAGGCTGGTGGTGAATGGTATGGTACAGGTGTGGACAATACTGGCACATTTACGCCCCAGGATGCCGGAGTTGGTAACCATGAAATTATATATGCGATAAATCAAATCTGTGGAGATGCAGATACCATAATTATTGTTGTCATTGACGATCTTGACCTCCTTATTCCGGATATTTTGACACCCAATGGTGATGACCTTAACGATACATGGAAAATTCAAGGTATATCCGCATTTGAACAGGTTGATATTTGGATTTTTACACGCTGGGGAGACAAAATATTTGAATTCAGTGGTTCAGGGAACAATTATGCAGACCCCGACAATCAATGGGATGGCACCAGGAATGGAAAAGATTTACCCTTTGGAACTTATGTGTATATCCTTGAATTAAACAACGAAGTAACATATAAAGGAACTATAACACTCATCAGATAAAAACGAACAACTATGAAAAAAATATTGCTATTATTTTATATTATTTTTGGAATTGCGATAAGTGCTTTTTCGCAACAATTGCCACTGTACAGCCAGTACATGTTCAACCGTTTATTAATTAATCCGGCTGTCACCGGGAGTGATGACAACATTCCCATAAGGCTGACAGCGAGGCAGCAGTGGGTGGGGATAGATAAAGCCCCCTCAACACAAATGCTCAGTGGTCACCTGAGGCTGAACAATGAAACCATGGGAGTGGGATGTGTGATTTTTGCTGATCGTTTCGGGCCAGAATCCCGCATCGGAATTCAGGGCAACTATGCCTACATTCTCCCCGTTTTCCGGGAAAAGGCAAGTTTGGCTTTTGGCCTGTCTTTCCAGGTATTCCAATACCAAATGGATTATACTGATTTTGTGTTTCTCGATGATACCGATCCGGCACTCAATTACAGCCATGAAAATAGCTGGTTGCCTGAGTCGGATTTTGGTTTATACTTGTACAGCGAAAACTATTTTGCAGGGATTTCAGCCAACCAGATGATTGAACTCCCCTTGAAAATCGGAGGGGAACAAGTGGAAATGAATACCCTTGTTAGACACTATCATCTTATGGGAGGGTATAAATTTGAGATCAACCATGAATTTGATATTGAACCATCCATACTGGTTAAAGGCACAGAAAAAACACCAATCCAGCTTGATGTCAATGTTAAGGGCATTTATCAGGATGATTACTGGTTAGGATTTTCCTATAGAACGGATGGTAATATCATTGCAATGCTGGGGTTGAATTTTAAAGACTATGTTTTTGGATTTGCTTATGACTATTCAACTTCCAGATTATCAAATTACCAAATTGGTACATTTGAACTCATGCTTGGTTACGATATTCCGAAACGTGGCCCGGGCAGCAGAAGTCTGCTCTAAATATTTAATAGGATAACATGAATTTTAAATATTAAAAAATCTATAATTATGAAAACACTATTGCAAAACACTAAAAGAACGTTAGTCAGTGGTATTATTTTAGTAATATTACTGATTAGTGGGGCAGGCAGTTATCTGTTTGCACAAAATGTCGGGATAAACACCACTACCCCGGATGAGTCTGCCATGCTGGATGTGGTAGCTACGGATGCAGGAATGCTTATTCCCCGTATGACACAAACCCAGCGAGATGCCATTGCATCACCGGCAA
>JBNGDT010000021.1:0-19316 GCA_049975305.1 Bacteroidales bacterium
AATTAAAACAAAGCAAGATTGTTTTACATAACAACCTTGTGAAACTTGACAAATAATAGTTAAAATCGGTTACTTATGAAAAATCGGTGTTTTAGGAAATAAGATTTATCGCAACCGTATTTAACCTAAAATAATCAAACCATATAAGGCATATAAGAGATTATAAGAAAAACTTATATGACCTTATAATCCTTATATGGTTTAAAACAACCGTTATTAACTGAAACCTTTATGTCTGATTGGGTGCAAATTTTTTACGAAAATACAGAATTGCAGTGAAAGAAAAAAGAAACCGCCCCAAAACAGGACGGCCTCTGCAAACCGTAAGTTAAATAATTCGAAAATTTACTTTTTCACAATGCTTAGTTCATCCAACAGGTTATCGGCATCAGCATATATGTCAATTAGCCATAAAACATACCGTATATCAACGATGATACAACGCTGAAGGTCTTCTTCAAATTCGATATCACCACTCATGGCTTCTGTATTTCCGTCAAAAGCAAGGCCAATTAAGTTTCCTTTTGCATCCATAACCGGTGACCCTGAATTACCGCCGGTAATATCATTATCTGTGATAAAACATACCGGTAATTCTCCTTTTTTATTTGTGTATTGTCCGAACTTTTTGTCTTTATACAATTCGTACATATGACTGGGGAGATCAAATTCCATATCTTCAGGGTTAGCTTTAGCCATGACACCATCAAGTGTGGTGTAATAATCATAAACCACTCCATCACGTGGTTCATAGCCCATACAGTTTCCGTATGTAAGGCGGATGGTAGAATTTGCATCCGGATAAAACTGAAAATCCTTGTTGATTTCCATCACTCCCTGGACAAAATAACGTCTTGCCTGTTCAAGGCTTTTGGATTTTTCATTCATTTCACCTGAAACATTTCTGTACATTGAGAGGATAGAAGTTCCCATTTTATAAATGGGGTCTTTTTCCAGGGTTTTTGCTTTCGGGTCATCAAGAAAATCCATCATGCTTTCTTCATCAGCAAAAATGCTTTTGGGATTGAAAAAAGACTTTGTAAAAATATCCTCTGTGTATTCTTCAAAATTGCCGTCGTATTTGTCATAAACTTCCGCAAAAACCCCGGGGTAATATTTTCGGTCAATGTTATCAGCAAAATAATCAAACAACGCAGCGATTAACTTTCTTTCCGTATTAGGGTTGTAATTTTTGTAAAATTCCCTGGCATTCTCTTTGAATTTTTTGATAGCTTTTTGCCTCTCTTCATCCGAAAGGTCTTCATTTTTAAGCTGATGCAAAAAACTGATTGACTGAAACGAAAAAACAGGTAAATCGGGGCCAATCAACAGTGCTTCAAGTAAAAACTGCCTTGCAAGTGCATCTTCCCTTCTGCGTTCATACACAACTTCAATGGTATCCAATACATCCATGTATTTTTTGGACTGAAGTTTTTCAGCCCATTCCTGGAACTTAGTTTCCATGGCCTGTTTCTGTCCCATTGTATTGAGTTTTCTCAGTGCTATGTTTTGTTCATAAGAATACTTCCAATAATTTGAGCTTCTCGCATATTTTGAAGCATATTGCAACTTAATTTTGGGGTCTTTTTTCATGTCTTTACGCAGAATATCAAGTTTGATGCTTCTGATATTGTATCGCCATTTATTTACTACTTCCATGGTTTCTTTAAGACCATAAGAGGTCATATACCGATCTGTACCTCCCGGAAAACCCATTACCATGGAAAAGTCCCCTTCTTCGATACCGTTAATGGAAATTGGTAGGTGGTATTTTGGTTTTAAGGGCACGTTTTCTTCGTTGTATGAAGCAGGGGTTCCATCGGGAGCTGTGTAAATTCTAAAAATAGAAAAGTCGCCGGTGTGCCTTGGCCAACTCCAGTTATCTGTATCGCCACCAAATTTTCCGATATTTTCGGGAGGGGCTCCAACCAGGCGAACATCTTTATAAATAATGTGTACAAATAAAAAATATTGATTGTTATCAAACATATCAACAACACGTGCCTTGTAATTGCTGTCTTTTTCTACCTCTTTAACCAGTTCATCAGCAACTTTATTTATGGCTTTTGTTCTTTCGTTTTCAGTCATTTCCTCAGTAACATCATTAAGCACTTTAGCTGTTACATCTTCCATGCGTACCATGATTGAAGCGGTAGTTCCTTCATTGGGAAGTTCTTCATCCAGGGATGAAGCCCAAAAACCATTTCTCAGGTAATCATGTTCAACTGTGGAATGTGCCTGAATCATTTCATATCCGCAATGATGATTGGTAAAAATCAGGCCTTTGTCAGATACAATTCCTGCTGTACAGAAATGGCTAAAAGGTCTTCCTTCGTTGCCAAGGCCAACAATAGCATCTTTTATACAAGCCTGATTGACATTGTAAATATCTTCAGGAGTCAGCCTGAATCCTTGTTCTTTCATTTCTTCATAATTCTTTCCAATCATAGAAAGAAGCCACATTCCTTCTCCTGCAAATGTATTTAAGGAAGAAAATATCAGGGGGATACTTAAAATAATACTAAGAATACGTTTCATACTTTTTGAATATTATATTTGTAACTAATTTTTCTGTATTTTGTAAGGCTCAAATATACATTAGTTTTTTTAATTCAGAAAAATACAGTATAGATTTTACTTAAAAAAGTATTAAATGATGCAGGAACTACGCAATACATCAGAGGCTGAAATTAAAACGTGGTTAAGCAAACAACAGTTTCCTGCGTTTAGATACAAACAGATTGAAAGCTGGTTGTGGCAACATCCTGTTGATGATATAGTACAGATGCAAAATCTGCCGGTATTACTCAGGGACAAACTTAAAACTGATTTTTACCTTGATGCTATTGAGGCAATAAAAATCAATTCCAGCAATGATGGTAGCATGAAAGTAGCGTTTTCACTATCTGACGACACATACATTGAGGGAGTTCTTATTCCATCTGGCAAGCGCATTACAGCCTGTATTTCCACACAAGTGGGATGTCGGTTAGGGTGCCGGTTTTGTGCAACGGGAGGGATGGGCTTTACAAGAAACCTTCATGCGGGTGAAATATACCTTCAGGCATGGAAACTCAATGAGCTTTCAAAAGCAGAATATGGCAGGCACTTGAGCAATATTGTGGTAATGGGGATGGGAGAACCACTGGATAATTATGATCATACCGTTTCTGCATTAAGGAAAATAATTGACGAAAATGGAATGGGCATGAGTCCGAGACGCATTACACTTTCTACAGCAGGCCTGGCTCCGAACATAAAAAACCTTGCTGGCAGCGGTCTGAATATACAAGTTTCTGTTTCATTGCATGCTGCTGATAATGAGCTAAGAAGCAGATTGATGCCAATAAATAACAAATATGACATTCATGTTTTGGCAGAATCTTTGCAATACTATTATCAGAAAACGAAAAAGCGGTTAAGCTATGAGTACATATTGTTTCATGAGATTAATGATTCCTTATCGCACGTAGCACAATTGGCGGAATTTGTAAAAATTACCCCCTGTAAAATCAACCTGATTGAATACAACATGGTGGAAGGAAGTGATTTTAAAAAATCGAATAATCAAAACACGCATCAATTCATCAGATATTTAGAGGATAAAAACATTGTGGTGAATCTAAGAAACAGCAGGGGTGATGATGTCGATGCAGGATGTGGACAACTGGCAAATAAATTTTAGGCTTAAAAAATTTACTAAATAAAAATTATTTAATATTTTAGCAAACTAATTAAGTAAAACCGAAAACAAATCATTGAATTATGAAACGTATAGCATTAATTTTTACAGGACTATTGTTTTTTACCTTTTACAGCACAGCCCAGCCTGTAAATTGCAGTTTTGGACAAAGCATAAGCCTGGAGCGGGGTGATTCATATCAAAAAATGGTAGGGGCAGATAATACAGGGTTTTATGTGTTACGTGTCGATTATCAAAATGATATATGGCTTGAATTCTGGAATGGTGACAACCTGATACGGGAAACCAGCAACAGGCTAATTTTACCATCTGTAGGCGGAATACAGGCTGAGTTTAAGCAAATGTATTATCTTGACGGAAAGCTTATAATGTTTACTACCGTTACCAACGAAACAATAAAACAGAAGACTCTTTACATGCAGGAAGTAAATAAATCCGGCAAAATCATGGGGGAAAGCAAGCCAATTGGTCGTTTAACAAACCAAAATATTGTTGTTGACTTTGACATTAGCCTTACTGAAAACGGTGAAAAAATGTTTATCCATTACAACCGTCCATTTCAAGCTTACAATGAGGAACCTTTTTTCCTGAAAATATACGATCCTGACATGAAAGAGGTGCTCAATAAGACAATTAAATTACCATTGGTTGACAGGGAATTTGAAATTATACAATACAGGGTAATGCAAGATCAAATTTTCATGCTAAGTAAGAAGAAGCCAATAGAAGAAGGCCGTAAAAGCAGAAGGGGGGCACAAACTTATGAATTTTCCATCCTTATTTATGATATCCCGCTCAGCAAAGTTATTGAGTACCCGATTACTGTAGAAAAGTTCATTCCTCAAAATGCCATTTTTGGTGTCAACGAAAAAGAAAAATTTGTGGATGTTATGGGATTTATGGCTAAGAAGAACAAAGAAGAATACTCCGGCATTTACCACGAACGTCTTTATCTTGAAACCAAGGAATGGGCTCCGCATTATGGAAAAACAACGTATCACATATTTGATCGTAATGAAGAACAATCCTTTACAGCTGCGCACTTGTATCAGCGTTGGGATGAAATTTATAACTATGAATTAAGGGACATTGTTTACCTGAGTACAGGTGATCCTGTGATGATATCAGAACATGTAAACCGCTGGAAAGACAGCATCATTGATCCGCAGACGAAAGAAGTAACGTATAATAGATATTATAGATTTAATGATATTCTGGTGGGAAAGATTGACCGTGAGAACAATTTTGAATGGATCGCCCGCATTCCCAAGTCCCAGGAATCATACAATGATTTTGGAGACTATTCATCTTTTAATATGACAGTCATCGGCGAGAAAATAAAATTTTATTATAACGATCACAACAAAAATTTAAAATTACTTGCCAACGATTTTTACGTACCCGATGACTTAAAAGTTATTAAAAACCCGAAGGGCCGTGGCCGTGCCATCACAATAACTTTGTTTTCCGACGGGAAAGTGTATGGAGCGTATATGTTTGGTGAAGAATACAAAAAGAAAGTCATTAAACCTGATTTGATGACAGAACATAAGGGAACATATTACATCTACACCAAGCGTCGTAATGACATTAGTTTCGCAAGGTTTTATGTTAAATAAAAGAAACAAACTATTAAAAAGGCCGGCACAACATGTTTCCGGCTTTTTTTATGCACTATAACCACTTTCTTTATTCAAGGGGAAAAATCTTATTTGTGTTTAGATAACTAAGGATATTTTCGATGTTTTCCTGTTCATTTTTTGGTTTTAACCTGAGTGCCGGATTTTTTGGTTTTTCATAGCGTTCGTCCAGTCCTGGCATGTATTTAAGTTTGCCTTGGGCAGCAAGATTATAGAGGTCAGGTTTGGATTTTTGGCAGTATTCCATGGTAGCATCCATGTGAATGATATGGAAACGATCTTTTCCGACGATTTCTGACACTTGTTGCCTGATGATTGCATAAGGTGAAATAAATGAACAGATAACAATCAATCCCTGGTCGTTGAGAATTCTGGCCACATGAGCCACTCTTCGCAGATGTTCAGCCCTGTCGGCAGGGGAGTGGTCAAGTTCACGCGAAAGTCCTGAGCGCACAGTACTGCCATCCATTAACACAACACTAGCTCCAAGATCAAAAAGTTTTCGCTCCAGGGTATATGACAGTGCATTTTTCCCTGATCCATGTAAGCCTGTGATCCACAATGTTGCAGGTCTTTGATTGAGACGTTTTTCACGTTCCCTATGGCTTATCAGGGCTTCTCCACGGTCAATTTTTTTCATGTCCATATCAGTGATGCGGGATGGCAGATCCTTATCCCCGAGTTTATCAATGATCATGCCCACAGCAGACGTATTGTTCGTGATGGGATCAATTAATATAAACGACCCGGTTTCCTTGTTTCTCTTGTAGGGGTCAAAAAACAGTGGTTTTACGGTTGTAAGCACCACACGTCCGATTTCATTCAGAACGAAAGGAGTGCTTTGTTCTTTTTCAAGGCTGTTGATATTGATTTTATGCTGTATTTTGTCAATGTGGGCTTTGGTTGTGTTGTAAGCATGTTTGATGTAAAACTGCGTTTGCATGTTCATCTTGTTTTCATCCATCCATACCAGCATGGCTTCAAACTGCCTTTCATTACGGGGTTTGTTATCATGGTGTACAAGCATATTACCACGGGAAACATCAATTTCATCTTCAAGCGTAATGGTAACTGACTGAGGCGGGAATGCTATTTTTTGTTCTCCATTAGCACCTATGATCTGTTTTACTTTCGATGATTTTTGGGATGGTAAGGCTATAATTTCATCCCCGGGTTTTACTGTTCCTGAGGCAACGGTACTGCAAAATCCTCTGAAATCCAGATTCGGTTTGTTAACAAACTGTACCGGATACCTGAAATCATCATAATTTCTGTCGCTCGCTACATGCACGGTTTCTAAAAACTCCAGCATGCTTTTCCCATGATACCATGGCATGTTTTTTGAAATATTCACAACATTGTCGCCTTTTAAAGCTGAAATGGGAATAAAATTTACATCGGGGATGTTCAGTCCTGTGATGAATTTTTTGTATGCAGTTGTAATTTCATCATAACGTTCTTTGCTGTAATCCACCAAATCCATCTTATTGATAGCAACCACCACATGTTTGATCCCCAGCAAATTAACAATAAAGGTATGCCGTTTGGTTTGGGTAATCACTCCATGACGTGCATCCACAAGCAATACAGCCAGATTTGCAGTTGAAGCACCGGTTACCATGTTGCGCGTATATTGTTCATGTCCGGGAGTATCTGCAATGATAAACTTCCTTTGATTGGTAGAAAAATAGCGGTAAGCCACATCAATAGTAATGCCCTGTTCGCGCTCGGCTTTCAATCCGTCGAGCAGCAAAGCATAGTCTATATCATATCCGGCATGACCTACACGTTTTGAATCCCTTTCAAGAGCAGACAGTTGATCATCGTAGAGGCGTTTGCTGTCATACAAAAGCCGTCCAATAAGCGTGGATTTTCCATCATCAACCGATCCTGCTGTCAAAATCCGCAGTAAATCCTTTTTTTCATCCTGTTCGAGAAAGGTTTTTATATCTTTTTGCATAATTTATTAATTTAGGATTTAGGGTAACTAATTAGTATCAACAAAAGTAAACACTCACCGTAGAAACTGCACGATTGCACGCAAGCATGATGGTATGACATGTAAAGTGATAGCCCTGTAGCTTTATGTGTTTGGTGTTTCGGGTTTCGTGTTTTGTTCTATCATTTTTTCCATTTCCCCGCCCGGCGACAGGCGGGTTAGCGTCTTCGCGTCTTTGCGGTAATAGTCGGTAAAAAATGTATTTGTTTGAATTACGGTTTATTATCTGAATCATAACCATCAAAAATAACCTTCCCGTTTTTTCTGTTCCATGGATGCATCTTGGTCAAAATCAATCACACGGGTTGTTCGTTCAGATTTTGTTGTTGTCATCATTTCTTCAATAATTTTTTCCACGGTATCGGCATCAGATTCTACCGCTCCGGTCAATGGATAACATCCCAGGGTGCGGAACCTGACTTTTTTCATTTTCGCTTTTTTCGCTAAATCTTCCGGCATCCTGTTATCATCAACAAGTATCAGTGCATTGTTATATTCAACCACGGGACGTTCCTTAGCGAAATACAAGGGCACAATCGGAATATTTTCCAACCTGATGTACTGCCAGATATCCAGTTCTGTCCAGTTGGAAAGAGGAAATACACGTATGGATTCACCTTTTTGGATTTTTGTGTTATAAATATTCCATAACTCCGGCCGCTGATTTTTGGGGTCCCATTGATGAAATTCATCACGGAACGAAAATATCCGTTCTTTGGCCCTGGATTTTTCTTCGTCGCGGCGCGCTCCGCCAAAAGCAGCATCAAATTTATATTTATTGAGACCACTAAGCAATGCATGGGTTTTCATAACATCAGTATGTACTTTTGATCCATGTGTAAAAGGCCCTACACCGGATTCAAACCCTTCTTTGTTGTAGTGAACAATCAGATCCCAGCCTTTTTCTTTTGCATAATTATCGCGGAATTTTATCATTTCTTTGAACTTCCATTTGGAATCTATATGCATCAAAGGAAATGGTACTTTTCCGGGAGCAAACGCTTTTTCTGCCAGCCTGGCCATCACACTGGAATCTTTTCCTATGGAATATAACATTACAGGGTTTTCAAATTCGGATGCAACTTCCCTGATGATATGAATAGATTCAGCTTCAAGTTGTTGTAAATGCGTAAGGGTGTAATTATTCATGTTTCTTTTCGTTAAATATCGTTTATAACTGAATTTTAGGCAATATATATTCTATGGCCATATTCAGGCATTCTTCAATGGAGTTTTGGTGCGTATCGATGACAAGGTCAGGATTTTGTGGAACTTCAAACGGGGAGTTAATGCCTGTAAAATTTTTGATTTTACCTTCTCTGGCCTTTTTATATAAACCCTTGGTATCCCTTGCTTCACACACTTCCAAAGGAGCTTTGACAAAAATTTCAATAAAATTCTCTTTGCCTATAATGTCCATAGCCATTTGCCGAATTTTATCGGTTGGAGAGATAAAACTGTTGATGGTAATCACTCCGCTTTCAACAAGCAATTTTGATACTTCAGCAATTCTGCGGATATTTTCATACCTGTCTTCTTCAGTAAAGCCGAGATTATTGTTGATTCCGGATCTTACGTTATCACCATCCAACACCTGAGTAAGCATTCCTTTGTTGTGCAGCGCTTTTTCCATGTTTTTTGCCAGTGTGGTTTTCCCGGCTCCTGAAAGGCCTGTACACCAGATCACCATGGATTTTTGTCCAAGCAGCTTTTCTTTGTCTTCCCGTTTTAGGATTTGATCAAAAACAGGATGAATATTTTCTGAATGATTCATTTATTAGAGCTTAAATATCGCATGCAAAATAAACAAAATTGGCTCACTTAGAAAAATCTATTTGTTTCGGTTGCACAATAAACCATGGATTGTGTAAATCGGGTTTATTGTATCTTAATTCCTGATGTGTTTCTGCATTTATTACCACTCCACCCCCAGCTCTTACAATGGCATGTCCTGCTGCAGTATCCCATTCCATGGTAGGGCCAAATCGCGGATATACATGTGCTTTCCCTTCAGCTATCATGCACAACTTCAGGGATGATCCCCGTGTGATGGTATCAACAGCAGCATATTTCACTTTTAGATTATCAATGAATTTAACGGTCTCTTCATTCATATGAGAACGGCTTCCAACAGCGGTAACTGTATTGCCAACTTTCTGTAAGGTTTGGATTCTGTTTTTTACCGTCATCACATCTGCAGTTTTATATGCTATGTTACCGTGTTGTACTTTTGTTTTCCAGGCTCCTTTCCCGGATATTCCAAGGTACAAATCATGCAAAACAGGGACAAAAATCACGCCTGCTACAGGAATACCTTTTTCAATCAAAGCAATGTTCACTGTAAATTCACCATTGCGCTTAATGAATTCTTTGGTCCCGTCAAGCGGATCAACCAGCCAGAAGGTATTCCAGTTTTTCCGCTCTTCATGCTTTATGTTGCTGCCTTCTTCACTGAGCACAGGATAACCTGTTTCGTTTAAATAACCTGAAATGACCTCATGGGCTTTTTTATCAGCCTTTGTCAGCGGCGAATTGTCGGATTTCATTTCCACATTGAAATCATCGTACTCATACACTTGCAAAATAGTTTTCCCTGCTTCCAAAGCAGCTTTTATACAGATATCTATATTTTTCATCATATCAGAACAATTGATAAAGGAATGCCAGGCCAAACACCGTGACAACCATATACAGTATGGTAAGTGGCAACCCAACTTTAAAAAAATCTTTAAACGAATACGATCCCGGTCCATATACCATGAGGTTGGTTTGATAACCTACCGGGGTTAAAAAACTGGCGGCTGCTGCAAACGATACCAGCAGAACAAAAGGTATCGGATTGATACCAAGGTCAACAGCAATGGTAATGGCAATGGGAAAAATAATCGCTACTGCAGCTTTATTCGTAATGTAAGCAGACAGAAAGGCTGTAACTATGTAAATACCAAACATCAGGCTGATTACACCAAATGGTTGCAATTGTGTAATAAAAAAACCGGAAATGGCTTCAGCAACCCCTGATTTTACCATAGCTGTCCCTATCGCAAGAGCAAGGGCTATGATAGCAGCCAGGTTATAATCAAGGCTTTTAGCAATATCCTTTGGGTTAATAATTTTTGTTATGGTAATGATAATAAGGAGAACCAGTAATGCTATGAACAGCTTTACAAACCCTAGTGCCGAAAGTAATATAGCCAATGCTGTACCACCAATAAGGGTAATATTCTTCCATGCGGGTTGTTTTTTAAAATCCCGCACTTTGGTAATGGGATAAAAATCCATGGTATCTGTTGACCGGGCGGCAAAATCTTCACCTGCCAACAACAACAACACATCCCCGGCTTCAAGTTTAATGGCTCCTAGTTTTCCTGATATGCGCTGCCCGTTACGGTGGACAGCAATAATGGCTGCATCGTATTTGCCTCTGAATTTGGCTTCTTTGATGGTTTTTCCAATCAGGCTTGAATTGTGCGAAATGACAATTTCACGAATAGCCGTATGTTTTTTGCGTGAAAACATCCCTACCTGAGTCAGGCGTAAGCCGGTATTGGTTTTCACCATATCTGCAATCGTTTCCGTAGCCCCCGCAAATATCAGGATATCGTTGTCACGAAGTACCGTTTTGGGACCCACAGCGGTCAACTTTTGATCATCCCTGTAGATTTCCGCCAAAAACAAGCCTTCCAGATTACGTAACCCTGCTTCTTCAATGGTTTTCCCGTTTAATTTGCTGCCGGGAATCACTTCTGCTTCCACCAGGTATTTACGGTGCCTGTTGTTGAATGAAGACATCACATCCCGGCGATCCGGCAACAAATGTTTACCAACCAGCAACATATACAGGATACCAATGACAATCATAACAAAACCGATCAAACTGTAATCAAAAATATGCAGTTCACGCATGTCCGGCACAATGGTCTGATCAATTACCATCCCGCTTACAATCAGGTTGGTGGATGTCCCGATCAGGGTGGCACACCCCCCTAAAATAGCTGCATAAGACAAAGGGATCAACAACTTGGACGGGGAAAAATTGTTTTTTTTAGACCATGTATGTACATAAGGCATCAAGATAGCAACCAGTGGGGTATTATTCATAAAAGCACTCAATACAGACACCACACTCATCATGCGCCACAAAAAACCATTGTAGGATTTTGCTTTGGCAAATATCCAGTTGAAGAAATTCTCCAACACACCGGTTTTCCTGATGGTATCACCAATGAGCAAAAGCATAAGAATAACCGCTATCTGCTGATTGGCAAATCCCTTGAGCATCTCTGAAGGAGTAAGAATGCCCGCTAATCCAAATACAACGACAGCCAGCATAAAAGTAAGAGCAGGCCCCAGCCACTCACGATATAAAGAAATCATCATGAATATCAGGACAACAAAAACCAGTATGCTGTCGAAATGCTCAAACATAAATGTAAAGAAACAAAATTATCATGAAATGATTTCTGTTTATGATTATTAAAAAACCAAAAACTTGTAATAAAAGGTCTTTATACCAAATCTTTTTGTACTTTTGACCTGCAAACCAAACCAAATCAATAAAATTATGAAAAAACATGCTCTTTTATTGGCACTGGTGCTTTTTGGCACAAGTGTTGTAATTTTCGGACAAACTGTTTACACCGACGATTTTGAAAGTTATATTGTTGATCAGGGAATAGCTGACCAGGATGCTACAGGCAGATGGACAACCTGGGGTAACTCTCCCGGCAGTACTGAAGACCCACTGGTAACTGATGAGGCTGCTCACGGTGGCACACAATCCATTGTTGTTGAAGGTATCAACGACGGTGTTTTGCTTTTGAATGATTTAACAGAAAATCGCTACAGGGTTGAATTTTACCTTATGGTACCCGTAAATTTTGTTGGATACTATAATATTCTGCAGGATTTTAACGGTAGCTCTTCCACCTGGGGAATGCAGGTCTTTTTCCATGACGGCGAAGGCAGTATTGATGGTAACGGAGCTGCTGCGGCAACGTTTACTTACATGCCCGGTGAGTGGATGAAAATTCAACATTTTGTGGATCTGGATAATGACTGGATTGATTTTTATGTTGATGACAGCCTTATCCATGCCTACCAATGGAGCCTTGGCACTTTTGGTGATGAGGGCATCAACAAACTGGATGCTTTTAATTTTTATGCATGGGATGATAATGGCAATGGAACTCCCAAATTCTTTATGGATGATTACATCATTGAACAGGTGGACATACCTGACCCACCAATGAATTTGATTTTAAATGTTGAAAATCAAAATGATGTAGCCATTTCCTGGGATGCCCCTGCCTCAGGCACCCCTGCCTCATATTCTGTTATCAGGGATGGCGAAGAGATTGCAAGCGTCCCAGGCCTTAGTTACCTTGACCAAAACTTATATCCGAACACTTATGATTACCAGGTCAAAGCTTTTTACAGCGGAAATGGCTATTCTGCATCTGCAGGCCCTGATTCCATTGTTGTGCCTGGTGGTAATGAACGGGATTATGTGCTAATTGAGGCATTTACAGGTGTATGGTGTCCGTATTGCCCCACTGCTGCCCAAGCCATCGAAGAAATGGCCGCTGAAAATTACGACATAGCAGTTATTAATTATCATGGCTTGAATGATGACCCATATGAAACACCGGCAACAGCGACAAGAACAAATTATTACATTCCCTTTTATGATGACGGAGATAACAGCCTTGGGTATCCCACCACAATTATTAACGGCATGAACGGCATAGAAGGGGCATATCCAACAGTAGCGGATCAAAAAAACTATTATAGCTATTATTACAATGAATACATTGATATTCCGACCGTATATAATATTGAAGCATCTCTTCAGACGGTAAGCTCCGATCCTTGGGTGTTTGATATCACCGTGGAGGTGGAAGAAACATTTGATTATTATGATGATGAGATGTGCCTGCACGTAGCACTTACTGAAACCGGAATTCCGGAATCATGGCAGGGATTGAATTATGTGAATTTTGTGTTACGCGATATGCTTCCGAACGCTAACGGAACCATTTTGAATTTTGATGCAGATCCTGTTCAGTCTGTAAATTTCCAACTTAGCCTTGATGCAACATACGTGAAAGACAATTGCAGCTTGATTATTTTCCTGCAAAACAATGTCAATGCCCATATTATGGATGTATATAAATGTTCATTTAATTCTAATGTTGTGGAAGATCAACAAACTATTCCAGTGTCTGTATATCCAAACCCTGCAAGCAATATGGTACATGTTGCAACCAAATCAAAAATTGAAAGCATCGAAATGCACACCATCACCGGACAAAAAGCATTGCAGCTTCATCCGGAAACAAACCGGGCAAGCTTTTCTGTTTCCGCTCTTCCGGCGGGCATTTATATGATGCACCTGAAAACAACAGAAGGAAACACAGTTAAAAAACTGATTGTGAAATAACCGTAACTACTCAGTGCTAATATTAAAAAACAGATGCACACAATTTTCACTGCAGAGCTAAGAAGCTGAGAAATGGATGGCATGATAGCACGAAAGAACAATTGAATAACGAATGATGAAGTAAAATGAAGGAATTTTTCACATAGACAGTTAATAATGGTTGTTTTTGAACCATACTAAGGATTATAAGGTCATATAAGTTTTTTTATAACAAAATTTAAACCTTTGTGACTTTGCGGTGAGAAGCTACTCTTATTGATACTGATCAGTTACAAATAACCTTACAGACATTACATTATAATTTAAAATGCAGAGACATCTTTGTTCCTGCATTTTTGTATTTTTACACAGTAATATCAGCGGATTAATCATAAAACACCTGATTATGACAGGAAAATCATCAACAATACAACGTATTAAAAACAAAATGACTGATGATTTATCAGGCTTGTATGATAAAAATGAGGCTAAAAATATCGCATCCTTATTGATCGAGTATGTGTGCAAGTTGGATAAAACCCGCCAGATAGCGGAGGTTGCGTATGTCCCCGGTGATGAAGAATTGAACGAAATCAATCGCCTGTTTCGGAAACTTATGTCAGGGATGCCCATACAGTATGTGCTTGGAGAAACTGAATTTTACGGCAGAAAATTCATGGTATCGCCAACAGTGTTGATTCCACGTCCCGAAACAGAAGAAGTGGTGGAGGTTGCCATTAACAAATGTTCAAACAAATCAAAACCGAAAATATTGGATATTGGAACGGGAAGTGGTATCATTGCCGTCACACTGGCAGCAGAATTGAATGAAGCTGAAGTTTTCGCCAGTGATATTTCAGATGATATTTTAAGCATCGCCAAACGTAACGCATCCTTGCATCATGTACAGTTATCTTTTATTTGTCACAATATCCGGGAACAACCGGATAACCTGCCCGGAAATCTTGATTGTATTGTAAGCAATCCGCCTTATGTTACTGAAAAGGAGAAAAAACACATGCATCAAAATGTGCTAAATTATGAACCCCCTGAGGCACTTTTTGTTCCGGATAACGATCCGGTACAATTTTACAGGCAGATTGCCAGGATAGCAAAACAAAAACTAAGCCCCGGCGGCATGGTTGTTTGTGAGATCAATGAAGCATTTGCGACCGAAAGTGTAAAATGTTTTGCTGATGTAAATTTTAGCAATCTATTTGTTTATGATGATATAAATAAAAAAAACCGTATATTAACAGCAATAAAACCTTAAATATTTTTGTTTTGTTCAAATAATTTTCTACCTTTACAGAAAAATCTGTTATGCATATGTACATTAAAACTTCTTTGTTTGCCGGCATACTTACAGGATTATTACTGGTTTTAACATCCTGTGAAGTGAATGACCCTTCTTTAATGAACCAGGATCGTATTTATACATCTTATGAATTGTATTACAATGGTAATGCAGATAAAACATACGCCCGTGCTACATTTAAACTGGGAAACAAATATGGCACATTGCTAAAATTGGGTGATAACAGTTCAATTGGTATTACCAGAGGTGATTCCATATATAATCCAGAGCTGTTGACGTTTATGAATGAATATGGTTATTATGAAAAAGAATATTCATCAACCATATTTGAATGTTCTTTTTATTTTACTGATGAAGAAGAAAATCAATATATAAACAGTATATCTCTCCACTCGGCAACTTTCCCTGAAACAATTGATACCATTGTAAGGAACAATAAGTGGCAACTATCATGGGACGTAGATTATTCTTTTCAGGAAATTGCTCTTAAAGAAAATGAAAGCATCTCTCTTACCTTTAAAAATATTGCAACAGGAGATATTCATAGCTTTTACCAATTTGAAGAAGGTTCAGAAAATATGATTATTAGCAGCGATGAAACTTCAGAACTTGAGCCCGGAACATACACATTAATTTTAGACCGCCGATATCAGCCTGAATTAACTCAAAAACCGAGCGCCGGAGGGACAATTACTGCTCGTTACCGGCCTGCAAACCGTACAGTTGTAGTGGTTGAGGAATAAATTGAGGCCGTCCAATGTCTAATATCTGTAATCCACGGTGCTAATCCTGACAGTTTCAATACAGTACTATATTGTACGTCGTCGCTCAAATTTAAAACTTTGGACACTTAATTATGTTACGGATAATACCGTGCCGGTATAGCGGGTAAGGCAAAGATCATTAGCATTAAGGGTTTTATTGACCTACACAATAACCTGATTATAAAATCACCTTTGGATTTAAACTTTTTTAGCCACCTGTCAGATCAATTGACCTGACAGGCGGTAGAAGTTGTAATTTCAGATGTAATTTATTCCAGCATCAGTTTGCCTTGTCCGATGGTTTGTTCATTTTCCCGGATATCATAGTAATATACCCCGGTTGATAATAAATCCAGTTTTACGCTGAACAGGGCTTTGTTTATACCGGTTACTTCGCGTACCAGTTTGCCGGTTGCATCATACATCAAAAAATGCAGGTTGCTGTAATCACCTTCAGGCAACTGAAAATTGGCTTTGGTGTGAGCCGGATTCGGATACACGTTTACCACGGTCAATGTTTTGCTTTCATCGGGAACATGCGTGGGAATATCCGGCAGGTTCCAAAACGTTAAATGACTGATGTTGGTAACAACCGGGTCATTGTTGTCAAAATACAGGCTTGCCTGGTTTTCAATTACAGTTCCGTAATCATCGGATGTCATGGGTACCTGTTTGATGCTGTAGCTGACAAATCCTTTGCTGCCGGATTCATCATTTTCAGCAGCAGGCAGGTTAATATTCCTGAATACCCATGTGATGATACCCTCTTTGCTGAGTCTGATGTAGCCATCATGGCTGGTTCCGGTTAAACGCAGTGTCTGTGGATCCAGATGTTCCGGAATCAGGTTGCGAATACTGAGGTTATGTACGATTGTGTCAGTCGGATTTTGAAAATAAAGTGTGTAATTCAGGATGGCATCGTTTGACACATAGTGATTGTCACTTACTCCTTTAGGATGGACAGCCATAAGCTGAGTTTCTCCAGCTTTTCCGCCTGATGGAGGCAGAACTTCCTGGCACCAGATGTCGGTATCAAAATCATAATCATCCAACGGAGTGGTAACGACATACCCAAGTGAATTCCCGGTGTAATCACCACAATCCTCTATGGTTTCCTGAGGATGGCTGTTGCCGGGATGTTCCGGATGTTGATCGGCTTCAAGCCGGATGGCATAACCTTGCGTAGCAACGCATATTTCTGTCGATTCCTGCCCGTTAAGCTGGAATGTCCCAACATCTACCAATGAATCGTTGGCATATAGCCTGTATTCCCTGGGGCCATCCATATCACCGTTGCCGGCTTCGCCCTCATTAAGGATGGTGAAACAGGCAAGAGAATCCCCTGTACACTGCCCGGTGACAAGAATACCGGAATGGTCCCACACAAGATTAGAAGCGGTATCTTCAGGGATACCGGGATTTTGAAAATTACATTGGTTATCTGCTGAAATCTCAGCATGTATGCATTCTGTCAGACCTTCTACGCCAACATCACAACTTACAGCTACTTCAATCAAAATGTTATCCGACTCAAATATGCCCAGGTTCCCACCTCCAAAAAGATACGTGTTGTTTCCCAGGTCTGTATAGCTTGTGTCAGCAGACATCAGCGTCAAATTGCTATCAAGCGAAATTTCGATGCTTACATTTTCTGATGGAGCACTGCCTTCGTTGGAGAATTCTATCAGCACCGGTGATGATTCACATGATTGAAACTGATAACCCGACATGTTAACATGCAGGAGAGGGCACAGAATGTCAGAAGTAAGCGCAAAATCATTCCATGGAACTTCCTGGCCTGCTGTGGCGATTTCCACATCATGGTAAGCTTGTGCAGGGCACAAAATATCAAACAAGGGTGGTGCTGTAAGGTAAACAGAAGACAGTCCCATGTTCAGGGGAAGCGCATACATGCCATTATCTGCTGTCATGGCAACGTAATTGCCCGGATCAGAATAAAGCATGATGTCAGGGAGCGGGATGTCAGAAGCTCCAAATTCACAATCTTCATCAGTATCATAATATACCTGTCCGGTTGCCTGATTGCCGGTGACAAAACTGCTGCCTTTGAACAACACACCGGAATCATAGGATGAATCCCCTGCATCACCAATGGCAAGTTTGATGTGGTAAGTTTCACCCTGCCACAAATAAGCCTCAGCGGTCAAAGGGATACTGGCCCCGTCATATTCCATATCGTTGTCGTAAGCCAGACCTTCTCCGCCTGAACTTGGAGAAACTGAACCTGTATAATAGATTTCACTGTTATACACATTATCAATGGTCACCGGATCCCCATTGGGCAACAGGGCAATGTTGATTGCATTTCCAGTGTAAGGGCCATTTATGCCGGGACCGGAAAGAAAAAAGCCAAACACATCGTTGAAGGAAGAATTGGCAAACTCAGGAAACTCCTCGGATGCAAAAATATAATCAAAATTGACATAATTGTCGGTGGCTATAAAATCAAATTCCAGAACGCATGCATCATTGACCATATAACTGGGAATCAAAGCCTCTAAATCAGGATCGGCTTCTCCATCATTTGATGCACCAACACTGGTGCCAGTATCAGGGCCAGGTGCAAGTGTGGCGTCGCCGGATGTCATGATCAGCCCCTGGCCAAAATCAGTGCCGGAAATAGAACCCTGGTATTGTCCGATACTAATGGAATCACCTGTGAAAGACACATTGGAAGTATAAGTGTTTCCGCTCATAAAAATATCGTTGACCAATTGTTCCGGTGTGTAAGTTTGGTTAATGACAATATTTTTACTACCAGAGAGTGGTTGATCGCTTGTCAATGCCAGGCCTATCTGAGCGTTTTCCATTTCATCCGAAAACCACAGGCGTACCAGCACCTGTTGGCCGGCTTCAAATTGTGAGTTCCTGATTTTAAATGCCTGTCCTGACGCTTTCATCAATGATTGACCTACCATAGTAAATTCATCGTGATATACACGATAGCTTGCCATACTGGCACTTGTCTCCTCATCAGGAAAGGTTAGGTGTACAGATACATCTTTTCCTTCAGGCATTTGAAACCTGAAGTAGTAGTTTTGATTGTAATAAGCCCGCAACGGATAATCGCCGGCTATTTCAACATTTTTTACCGGGTTCAATTGAAATGGCTGAAAGATCGCTTCCGTTTGAACGGGTAATTCAATTGCCTCATAAGGGCTAAGGCTTAGTTTCGGAATATCTTTTTTTTTGCTTGTTTGTGCGCTTACGCTTATTGCCAACGCAATGATTGTAGTTGCTATTGTAAATTTTTTCATAATAGTTTGTTTTTAGAGGTTCAAAATCTTAAAATAACTGTCAAGTTTTACAAGATAACAATTATTTTATTATGAACAAAAAAATATCAAGCAATTTTGAATCAGATACACTTTGATGGTTTCCGGTGAATCATTATCTGTTTAGTTTCACCACGTTGTTGTGTTTAAAGGTTTAGCTTTCCCGCCCTCGAGG